>DASXMZ010000207.1:0-4190 GCA_036495385.1 Mucilaginibacter sp.
GTTTCCAAATCTTTTCTATCTTATCCAATACCTTACGGGCTTAAATATTCCATTTCTTCAAATTATTCAAACGTTTGGTTTTTTTGTGGCAATTGCGTTTATGGCAGCCTATTGGGCTTTTAAACAGGAATTTAACCGCAAGGAAAAGCTGGGCATCATTCATTCTTTTGAGAAGACGGTAACTGTTGGCGCGCCTATATCAGCACTTGAACTGGCGGGCAACGGGATTTTTGGATTTGTGTTGGGTTTCAAGATACTGGATATCGTACTCAACTTTCACTCTATGCTGGATGATCCGCAGGCGTTTATTTTGTCATTGCGAGGAAACTGGATCGGCGGAATAATTGGCGCGGCAATTTTTGCATATTGGGCGTACGCCGAAAATAAAAAGCAACGACTGCCCGAGCCAAAAACACAACGTGTCACTGTTCATCCTGCCGAATTAATGAGTAGCATATTACTGTGGTCGGCTGTTTGTGGTTTTGCAGGCGCTAAAATATTTAATGCCCTCGAAAACTGGGGCGATTTTTTAAAGGACCCCGTTGGGATGCTGGTGGGCTTAAGCGGACTTACATTTTACGGTGGGTTAATATGCGGCGGAGCTGCGGTATTGTATATTGCGTGGAAACACAATATCAAGCCTTTAACTATGCTGGATATTGGAGGCCCCGGGATGATGCTGGCTTATGGTATTGGCCGTATCGGCTGCCAGATGTCGGGTGATGGCGATTGGGGTATTGATAATCTCATGCCAAAACCACATTGGTTAAGTTGGGCGCCCGATTGGATGTGGGCGTTTAAATTTCCTCACAATGTAAATGACGAAGGGGTTTTTATACCGGGTTGCACCGGCAAGTATTGCCACGAACTGCTTGTGCCCGTTTTTCCCACTTCGTTTTATGAGTCGATAGTTTGCATATTATTGTTCTTGTTTTTATGGAGCATTCGCGACAGGATAAAAATACCCGGCGTTATGTTCGGCATCTACATGGTATTAAATGGCGTTGAACGCTTTTTTGTCGAACTGATACGGGTAAATACAAAATATCACGTTGCAGGTATAAGCTTTACGCAAGCCGAATTAATTTCTTTGCTGATGTTAATTGGAGGGCTGGTTCTAATTTTTACACAATTGAAAAAAAATAAACAGGTATTGACAATTAAGCATGGCTAAAATAACACTGGGTAAAAAAATTATAGAAAACCAGGTTATAAGGTTCGTGCTTTCAACTGGAGTTGGATTTTTGGTAGATCAATCTGCATTTTTCTTATTTTATAAAAATCTCTTTACAAGTAAGATATACATCTTATTTTCGTTTGTAATCAGCAATTATTTTCTTTCATTTTCCATATCCTTTTTCCTGGGAGTGCTGGTAAATTTTTTGATAATCAGGTATTTTGTATTCTCCGAATCGAAAACGTCATCTTCAAAACAATTTATACGATTCTTTTCTGTTGCTATAATAGGATATTTCGCTAACCTGGGCCTTTTGGAGTTATTTGTAAAAGAATTCCAGATGTATCCGCCATTGGCCAGGATAACTGCAGCGTTAAGCTTGTTTTTTGCGAGTTATTTTGTACATAAACTTTTTTCATTCAGTTTATCATTACGACATCATGCACCTGGAAAAAGTAGCACGGCAGGTAATTGAAATTGCCAAAGAAGCAGGCGGCTTTATCAGGGAAGAAAGAAAAACCTTTAGCGCCGATAAAATAGAAATAAAAGGGCTGAACGATCTTGTATCTTATGTAGATAAAACGGCCGAACAATTAATCGTCTCTGGTTTAACGAAAGTTTTACCCGAAGCAGGGTTTGTTACTGAAGAAAAAACCATCAACACAATTGGCGAAAAATATAACTGGATAATTGACCCACTTGACGGTACGACAAATTTTATACACGGTTTACCAGTTTATTCGGTTAGTGTAGCTTTGCAGGAATACGATAAACTGGTTGTCGGTGTTGTTTACGAAATAAACCAGGATGAATGCTTTTATGCCTGGGAAGGCTCACCGGCCTACTTAAACGGGAACGTAATTAAAGTAAGCGGTTCTCCAACAATTGATAAAAGCTTGCTCGCAACCGGTTTTCCATATTATGATTTTAGCAAACAACCGGCCTACATTAATTTGTTTACCGATTTAATGAAGAGTTGCCACGGTTTACGCCGTTTAGGGTCTGCAGCCGTTGACCTCGCTTATACTGCCTGCGGAAGATTTGACGGTTATTACGAATATAACTTAAACGCCTGGGACGTAGCGGCTGGCATATTGATAGTAAGGCAAGCAGGCGGCGATGTGGTGAATTTTAAAGGCGGTGACGAATGCATAAACACCCGTGAGCTATTGGCTACAAATGGTAAAATAACAGAAGAGTTATTGCAAACCATTCAAAAATATTTTTAGGCAAGCACTAATTTTCACGAATTGATGCGAATTTTACAAATGCAGTACAAAATCCCTGCTGATTCAATTCGTGAAATTCGAAATAATTTGCAAAAATTAGTGAAGATTATAGAGCTTCAGATACTACCTCAGTAACTTCCGGTACCATGCGTTTCAACAGATTTTCAATACCAGCTTTCAAGGTAACAATTGATGAAGGACACCCGCTGCATGAGCCTCTTAGCTCAACCGTAACTACACCGGCGTCGTATGATTTGTAGGAGATAGCGCCGCCGTCCTGTTCAACTGCAGGGCGCACATAGTCGTGTAATATTTGCTGTATTTTTACTTCGGTTTCCGTACCTTCAAAATTTCCTGCCTCTTCGTGTTCCTCTTCCTTCACCTTTAATTCCGATTCAACTGCGCCCTTTACAAACTCTTTTAAAATCGGCAATAAATCATCCCAGTTATCCTGTTCAAACTTTGTTATGGTAACAAAGTTACTTGCAAAAAAAACACCGTTAACAAATGAAAACTTATAAAGCTCCTTTGCAAAAGGTGATTTTTCGGCGCTTTCTTTTGTCGCAAAATCGGCGCTGCCGTTTATAAGCAGCTTGTTAACAATGAACTTCATTGTTGCCGGGTTTGGGGTCGATTCGGTATATACGTTGATATTCATTTTAGTTCTTCTTTATAGAATAATTAACAAATTTAAACAGCTTTTTGATTAATCGGGCTATATTAAATTGTTATGACTGATACATGACTTACAGATGTGCAAATTTTCGATGTGCAGATGTGCGAATTAAAAAAGCATCTGCACATTTGCACATCCGTAATTTGCACATTAAATCCCGGTGTAATTCTGCGGCGTTATCTTTTTAATTTCATCCTTGATAGAATCATTAACATTTAGTCCATCAACAAAAACTGCTATTGTCTCAGCATTAACTTGTTGATTGGTGCGGGTGAGTTCTTTCAAAGCCTCATATGGATTAGGGTAACCTTCTCTTCTGAGTATAGTTTGAATCGCTTCGGCAACAACCGCCCAGTTGGCTTCAAGCCCGGCATTTATTGCATCGGCATTTAACAGCAATTTGTTTAAACCTTTTATTGTTGATTTTATAGCAATGAGCGAATGTGCAACAGGTACGCCTATATTACGCAGTACCGTCGAATCGGTCAAATCGCGCTGCAGCCTCGAAATTGGAAGCTTTGCGGCAAAATGTTCAAACAATGCATTGGCAATACCCAGGTTACCTTCGGAGTTTTCGAAGTCGATAGGGTTCACTTTATGAGGCATAGCAGATGATCCGATCTCTCCCGCTTTTATGCGCTGTTTAAAATAATTCATCGAAATATACGACCACATATCCCTGTTTAAATCGATCAGGATATTGTTTATCCTTTTTAATGCATCGCATTGCGCAGCAAAATTATCGTAATGTTCAATCTGGGTGGTAAACTGTGAGCGGCTCAATCCTAAAACATTGTTTACAAAATGATTCCCGAAAGCTTTCCAGTCGATACTCGGGTACGCTATATTATGAGCATTAAAGTTTCCTGTCGCTCCTCCAAATTTAGCCGAGTAGGGTATTGGCTTCAGCAATGTCAGCTGATTTTCCAAACGCTCAATAAACACCTGTATCTCTTTCCCCAAACGACTTGGTGATGCCGGCTGACCATGGGTATGGGCCAGCATAGGCACAAGATCCCAATCGGCGGCAAATTTCTTTAACAAATTCAGTAATTCTTCAAAAGCAGAGTAGTAGGTGTTATTTAAAGCAAGCTTAAATGAATAGGGG
>DASXMZ010000208.1:0-4222 GCA_036495385.1 Mucilaginibacter sp.
GTTCGCAGGGCTACCTTGCTTACAGAAGGTTCTGAAATAACCATGAAAACTCTGCCGCTCGAGATTTCTAACTTTAAAATACCAGTATTTGAATATAATAATCATCAAGCTGAAGTTGCAGAGGTAAAAGAGGTTAAACACGATCTTAAAAATGCAGCGCTAGAAGCCGAATACGAAACCATTATTAAAGTTTTGAGGGAAGTGAACTTTAATAAAACCAAAGCTGCTGAGGTACTGAATATCGACAGGAAAACTCTTTATAATAAAATGAAGGCAATCAATCTAAAATGATATGGACGAACCGGCCGCAGACAACGAATCGCAACAGGAATTTTATGAAAATACGCTGCGGACATTGAGGCATGACATTAAAAATCAACTTTCAAACATTTATCTATCGCTTGAACAATTACGTTACGAATTACCTGATGCTCCGGAAGATTGTATATTTTATATGGATCTGATCGCTAAAAGCTCTGCAAAAATAGATCTCTTACTTAAGCAAACAGAATAGCGGCTTACTTATTTATTCGTTTGCGGCTTAGTAAGGAATATATAGCTACAAAAGATAAACGCTAAAACTTTATAGCTTTTTTTTGCTTTATTGAGATTATAAAATAGCTGGCAAATGTCGATATTCAACTATAAACAGCGCAATAATATTGTACTTGCAGGGATAGTTATCCTCGGCTGTTTTCTTGTGTATGCATTAAGGGGCTTATTTAGTTCAATCTTAGGTGCCATCGTGCTGTTCACCATCTTCAGGCCCGTTTATCTGTACTTTGTCGAAAAAAAGCGCTGGAATAAATCCCTGGCTGCTCTTTTAATAATACTTGCTTCACTTATTGTAATTATTATTCCCCTCATGTCGTTATGCATTATGGTGGTCGGCAAGATGGGTGAAATAAACATTAAGTCTTTTGATCTGCAAACGTGGATTACAAAAATTGATGACTATGCAGGCTATAATTTTAATCAACCACATATAGCCGAAGATACACTGCAAAAATTGGGAGCCTTTGCCACCGATCTTTTTACATCTATTTTAACGAGTGCTGCGAGTATTATAATCACGTTACTGGTGATGTACTTTCTGCTATATTTTATGTTTGTACAACTTCGTGAGTTTGAGTCGGCATTACTCAAATATGCGCCTTTCAGGGAGCAGCATGCGTTGAAATTTGCAGCTGCATTACGCAATTCAACCTATTCTAACGTATTGGGCCAGGGTGTCATAGCCGTGGTACAAGGCGCGTTGCTGGCCAATGGCTTTTGGATATGTGGCATACCCGACCCCTTATTTTGGGGTGTTATAGGTGCCTTTATTTCTTTTCTACCCGTGGTGGGTGCGCCTACGCTCAGCATACCCGCAAGTATTATTTTATTTGCCGAAGGGCATAGCCTAAAAGGAATTTTGCTTTTGGTTTACGGATTGTTATTTATTGGCAACATAGATAATGTTTTAAGGATGATTATTAACAAGAGGGTGTCAAATACGCATCCGCTCATAACAGTCATCGGCGTTTTTATAGGCATACCACTCTTTGGAATTACAGGATTGGTTTTTGGCCCATTGTTGTTATCTTACTTTTTACTATTATTGGAGATATATGAAACCAACAGACTGGCAGCTGACCGGTTGGAAAGAATCAGGACCACTCCTGATAACTGACAGCTTTGGCAATAAATAAAAATAAAGTCAAATAAAAGACAAAAAGTCCCATTGGTAACAATTGGCAAGATATTTAATCATAATAAAAACAAATATTCAATTTTAAAATTTAATAATATATGAAGGATAACTCAAAAGTATTTGTCGCGTTGCTGGTAGGGCTGGCGGCAGGAGCAGCGTTAGGAGTATTATTTGCACCCGACAAGGGCAACGAAACACGGGAAAAGCTTGCGGAATCATTAAAAAACCTTGGCGAGTCTATAAAAGAAACGGCATCGGCAGAAATTGATAATCTTATGGAGTTAAAGGACAAGGTTGTTGGCAATATCAAAACTAAGTTCAGCGGTCCTGAACCTGAATACCAGGACGATTTGGAACATGCTTAATTATGTATAATATAAGTCAATAGTCTTTAGTCCGAAGTCGGGATGATTTTGACTCTTGATTTACGACTTATAACTCAAGACTAAAACAAAATATGGAAGCCAAAAAAGAAACTCCGCCACCAATTCTTGATCAGCTAAAAGAGTATGTTGAAACGCGTATAAAGCTGGCCAGGTATCGGGCCATTGAAAGAGGTTCAACAATTGCCGCGAGTGTCATTGCCGATGGTGTAGCAGCGATAAGCATGGTACTGGCCTTCATATTTGCCAGTTTAACACTGGCATTTTATTTAGGCAGTGTGTTTGGGTCCGAATGGATGGGGTTTGGATCTGTTTCCGTTTTCTATTTAGTTATTGCTTTGGTTATAAAATACAATAAGAAGAAGATCGAAAAGCCGCTCGTCAACGCATTTATCCAAAAGATATTCAAAACGGAACAGGATGGAACTACAGATTAAAAATATAGACGATTTAAGGCTGGAAATATACCGGTTAAAGGGGATCGAGGAACAACAAGGCCTGGCTTTACGTCAACGCCTTAATAGTCCATCGGCGCTCATTTCGGCTCTTTTTTCTTTAATTCCCAGGCCGCAGATTTCTGATGGTATAAAAGCAGCCGGCCTTTTTAATATGGACATTGTCCAGATAATTTCAAGCTTTCTTTTACCTTTTACATTAAATAAAACGCTGTTTAGGCGCTCAAATATTTTAACAAAAGGGCTTGTAGCGATACTTTCAAGAAAAGTGTCGCGCTTTATTAATGAAGAGTCGCTGACCAATATATGGGATAAAGTGAAATCTTTTATTCCAGATAAATTAAAATCCGTTGTTCCGGATAAAAACAAGCATACACAAGTTGTTCGTCCCGTTGCTAAGGCCCCCGGCGGGTAACTGATTTCATCTCTTTTTCCTTCCGCTTTATTCATCATAATTTGTATGAGGCATAAAAAACAAAGTATCTCAATAATAAATGGGATACTTTGCATTTGAATTCTTTGTTCCCGTATTACCGCATATAATTAAATTGTATCTTCGGGAAAATTATTTCAGATGGATTTATATTCTATTTTTAAAAATCTTCATTCCGGATTCAGGTATATTGTATTTATACTTGTCTTGATAGCAATAATTCAATCGTTGCTGGGCTGGTTAGGAAAAAAACCATATACAGAAGTTAATCGCAAGATCAATCTATTCGCATTGATATCTGCGCATACTCAATTGCTCATCGGGATTGTTCTTTATTTTTTAAGCCCTTACGTGCAATTTAACAGCCATACGATGAAAGATGCTACTACCCGTTATTTTACAGTTGAGCATTGGGTAATGATGATAATCGCGATAGTGCTGATCACAATCGGGCACAGCAAATCAAAGAAAATATTGTTGCCGGAAAGCAAACATAAGACTATCGCAATATTCTATACCATAGCGCTTTTAGTCATCGTGGGGGCCATTATGGCTGGGAAATTGCCTGTTTTTGGCTCTTTGTAACAAAAAAGTTCATAAAAAATTTGCCAATTCAATTTTCTTTATAAATTTGTCATCGCAATGATCAAAATCAATCATAATAACAACTGGTGGCACCAATTAACTTTGGCAGCCGGATAGTGTTTTGATCTGAACGATTAATCAATTGTAAACCTAAATAGAAACCCGGCGAATCCCATCGCCGGGTTTTTTTGTTTAATGGCTCTAACTAGAAATATGAAAAATTATAAAATTATAACCGCCAGTAAAAAACTGCTTGCCGATACAACCACCCCGGTTAGCATATATCTCAGATTACGGGATGTTTTCCCGAATTCACTTTTGCTGGAAAGCTCCGATTACCATAGTCGTGAGAACAGCCTGAGCTATGTTTGTTGCGAACCAATAGCCGGCTTGGTACTTAACGACGGGATACTGAAAATGACCTATCCTGATGGCAGCGAGGAAAACTATCCTGCAGGTAAATTCGACCTGATAAACCAGATCAATGAATTTATCGGTTGTTTTGAGACTAGCGTAAATCCGTCAAAAATAACGTCGAACGGATTATTTGGGTATTTTACTCATGAGGCGGTCGAGCATTTTGAAACTATTCGTTTAAAAGAAGGTGATGGCGACATTCGTAAAGTCCCGGTGATGCAGTATCACATTTATAAGTTTATAATTGCTATTGATC
>DASXMZ010000209.1:0-4778 GCA_036495385.1 Mucilaginibacter sp.
GATGAGGAATGGTAAAAGCGATTAGCGGTATAATGCCAACCTCAATAACTGCCTCAAAAGGATGGAAAGCATAAGCAGCAAAGGGCGTAGGATTGGTTGACAAGTGATGTGTTTTGTGCACCCGTTTAAATAGTGGCTTCCAGTGCATAAGGCGATGGGTCCAGTAAAAATAAGTATCGTGCAAACAGATCATCACTATTATGCTAAAAAAATAGTAAGCGTAACCGTATTTATTGATAGGTTGGTAAACGAGCGTCAATCCATTTTTACTTGCCCATCTTACGAGCATAATAACAACTCCAAATATCATTATTGTAATAAAGGAGTTAATTGTCTCGCGTATAACATGTTTATTTTCGGGATAGCGCTGCTGAATTTTTGCGTACCAGTATTTTTTATTTTTCCATACATAAAAGAACAGGTAAAAAGAGCCTGCAAACAATAAATACCGCGAGCTCATATTAAACAATACTTTCAGTGAGGTTAGTGTGTCTGCAGCTGTAGAAAACATGTCTTTATAGCTTTAAACGTTAACAATCAATAATCCTTATTCAATACCTTCTCCAATTCCGCAAAACTAATATTCATTTTAACGCGCCCTTGTTTAGCGTACGACAGCTCCCCGGTTTCTTCAGAAATGATAATAGCAGTGGCGTCATTTGTCTCCGTTACGCCAATGCCGGCACGATGCCGCAAACCAAATTGTGCAGGGAGATCGGTTTTTTCTGTTAAAGGCAGAATGCAGCTGGCAGCTTTAATCTTATTCTCCGAAATTACGACAGCCCCATCATGTAGCGGACTTGTTTTTTGAAATATGCTTTCGAGCAGCCGCTTTGATATTTTGGCATCTACAACTTCGCAGCTATTCTGGTAAAATTGCTCGTCATAATATTTTACAAAAACAATTAACGCTCCGGTACGGGTTTGTTTCAGGTTTTTGCAGGCATCAACTATCGGCTTTATTCGCTCGTAATTATTTTTTTCGATATCGACCTTTCCAAAAAAATACTGCCACCACGCTTTATTTCGCTGTAATGATGCATTCTTACCAACCAATAACAAAAAACGCCTTACTTCCTGCTGAAAAACTATAATAACCGCTAAAATACCGACGTTGGCAAACTGGGCCAATATGTCGGTTAATAGCCTCATTTGCAACGCCTTTACAACATAGTAAAGCCCCCATATAATAGCAAGGCCAATAAAGATATTTGCTGCTATAGTTCCCCTTATAAGGTTGTATAACTGGTACACCAGCAATGCCACCAGTATAATATCGAGAATATCAAAAGGAGTTACTTTAAACAGGCTAAAATCGAAGAATTGCATTTGCTAAGTTAATAAGTTTCGGGAGATATGAGATAAGAGGTCAGTGATTAGAGTTAAGATTAGCTGCATAAATTGATCACTAATCTCTGATCCCATATTACGAATCTCTAATCTCAATTCGCTAATCTCCCCAATCTAAGGTTGATGCGGTCCGCCTACTACACCCCAACCCCATTGCGGCATAGGAGCATCCGGGGCTTCAGTTGCTTCAACTGTATTTGAATTAATTATTGCTATACGGGTAGCCCACTCAAGATAAGCAACAAAAGCGGAGCGAAACTCCGGATCGGCGGGAAGTAGTAACTCATCAGCTGTTTCAAGCAATAACTCCATCTAGCGCTTGCGATGCTGCTCCGTTAAATATTTTTGAAGATTTTTTTTTATCATTTCAAAGTGGTTGCCTTCAGATTGGCTATAAATCCTTGGACCACCCAACACTTCGGCAACAAAATGCGCCACATGGAGCCGGTGTTGAGACGACATGTGTTTAAAAACCGGTTCAAGCAAATTGTCAGCTAATACCTTATCGTAAAACTTATCGAATAATGTTTCAAACACCTTCATTCCGCCTGCCCATTCATAAAGCGTAGGCACCCTTTGTTCTTCTTTACTAGTCATATATCACGATGGTTGATGCAATTGCAATATAAAGATAAACATCACCCGGTGTCATATTTTTTGATTTTGTGATATTAAAAGTACATTGCGGAATTCGGGTTGTCGGCAATTCCGCAATGGGTTCAAACCAAATTGTCGCAGTAAAACGCGCTCCGATAACTCACCCCGACTACGCTACGCTGGTCGACCCTCTCTTTTGCAGGCAAAAAAGAGGGTTAAAAAAAGAAGACTGAAGTTCACCCTCTTTACCGCTCGCGGTAGAGAGGGTCGGCCAGCGTAGCGTAGTCGGGGTGAGTAGATTATACAAGCGACAATTTGAATTGCACCCCCCGCCATCGAAATCAATTATTTCTGTATTTTTACCCCATGGCCAGTGTTAAATCTTTTGTTAATAATCCGTACCAGGAAAACACCTATATTGTATATGATGAAAGCGGTGAATGCGCAATTATTGATCCGGGAATGGAAACAGCTTCGGAACAAAACGCCGTGGTGAATTTTATCAGAGCAAATAATTTAAAACCCGTTTTAGTGCTAAATACCCATTGCCATATTGACCATGTTTTAGGCAATAAATTTATCTTTGATCAATACGGATTAAAGCCGAAATTTAATATAGGTGAGTTGCCTGTGCTGGAGGCCGTAGTAGCTTATGCGCCGATGATGGGCATACGTTATGATGTATCGCCCTTGCCTGATGAGTATTTACCCGAAACCGGCAGCATCACATTTGGTAACACTGAACTTGATTTGATTTTTGCCCCGGGGCACTCACCGGCACACTTATGTTTTTATGATAAAACCGGAAATGTACTGATTGGCGGCGATGTGCTATTCAGAGGAAGCATAGGACGTTGGGATTTGCCGGGAGGCAATTTTGATCAGCTGGTAAAAAACATTAAAGAAAAGTTGTTTACCTTACCTGGCAATTGTACGGTGCACCCCGGGCATGGCCCCGAAACAACTATCGGCTATGAAAAACAAACCAATCCTTTTTTTACTTAATTCTGCAAAACCATAACTAATCTCTTACCTCTAAACACCTCACTTGAACACTTCCATTTACATAGCCAAAAGGTATTTATTTTCACGAAAGAAAATGCATGCCATCAATATTATCTCGGGCATATCTATGCTTGGGGTTTTAATTGGCAGTGCAGCACTGATCATCATCTTATCGGTGTTTAACGGGCTCGAAGAAGTGATCCTATCCTTATACAGCAATTTTACACCCGAAATAAAGATAGAACCAAGGATCGGTAAAACCTTCGACCCCAATACGGCCTATTTTAATGCGCTTCGGCACGATGATCGGGTTTTTTCGTACACGAGCGTTCTACAGGAAAAGGCGCTTATAAAATATGGAGGGAAACCTTTTATCAGTACAATTAAAGGGGTAAGCGACGATTTTTTAAAAAACAAACAATTGGACACCGTTGTGCAAAGCGGCTCATTCACGCTCAAGTCGGAGGGTCAATACTATGCTGTCATTGGTGCGGAAGTACAAAGTAGCTTAAGCATAAATGTGCACGATCAACTGTCTGTTATGGAAATTTATTCGCCGCGGCGGGAAAGCGGTGGCGGGTCAAATCCTTTAAATGAATTTGTTGTGCGATCTATCGCCCCAAGCGGAGTGTTTGCTGCTGGGCAGGACTTTGATGACGTAGTTATTGCCCCACTGGCATTTGTGCGCGATTTGCTCGATCAGCCAAAAAATGTATCGTCGATAGAGATCAATTACAAAAATGGTGTTGATTTGGAGAAAATTCAAGAAGACATCCAAGACAAAATCGGCAAATCATTTACGGTTAAAAATCGTAGCGAGCAGAATACTGAATTGTACAAAACGTTAAACTATGAGCGGTGGTTTATTTTCATGATATTAACGTTTGTATTAATTATTGCCATATTTAATATCATCGGCTCATTAACTATGCTGGTGATTGATAAGCGAAAAGATATTGCCATTTTAACAAGTCTTGGCGCTAATAAGCAATTAATACAGGGAATATTCTTTTTTGAAGGTATGATGATATCAATAATAGGGTGTATTACCGGTATAGTTTTTGGATTAATATTTTGTATATTGCAGCAACGCTATGGTCTTGTAAAAATGGGGACCAGGATGTCGGTCATAGATGCCTACCCGGTTTCATTGCGGCTTAGCGATTTTGGTTTGGTATTTTTAACGGTAAGTGCTATTGCGGTCATAGCGTCGGGCATTAGTGCCAGGTTAAGCATCAAAGGATTAGTTGATATTAAACAGGACCTGTAATTTTCGGTAATGCAATTAAGATTTATAAAATATTTAACTTCTATAGTTATTTTGGTATTATTCTCATGCAATGAAAACTCGCAGAAAGCATCTGAATTGGTGGTTTATAAAGGCGTTTACAGCTTCGGGCCAGAGGTAAAATCATTCAAGGATTGCGACAATGGCCGGGAATTTTGGGTAACCGATAACTCGGGGCAGTTAGAATTAAAATATTCGCAGCTAAATTTTGAAAAACCTTATGAGCCGGTATATGTTGAAGTAAATGGAATAAAGGTACGTTCGGGTAAAGATGGATTGGGCTCAGAATATGATAGTACACTTGTTGTAAAGAAATTGATAAAAATTACCAGGGAAATACCCCAGGATATGTGCAATTGAAGAAGCTTAAAGCTAAAAGCTTAAAAAAATTAACTTAATTGAAGGTAACACCTTTTAGCTTTAGACTTTCCGCTTTGAAAAAGATTTGAAATAATTTGCTTAGCGGTGCGCAAAATGCTAGTTTTAAACTTTGCGCTTTCTCCTTTCAGCTAACAAAAAAATACCATGGAATCAAAAA
>DASXMZ010000210.1:0-8313 GCA_036495385.1 Mucilaginibacter sp.
ATGGCTGCGATATTTTCACCAAAAAGTTTTTTGGCGGCCTATATCGCAACTATAAAGCGTCAAATGTCGAAAAAGCGGTCAATTGACAAAATTTTTACCGGACAGCCGGATAAAATTTAAAATTACAAATAGCTGCCTTAAGGAGGGGGCTTACTTTTAAAAACAAGATAAAAAAGGCTTTTTTGATGCCCTAGGCCAAGTTTTTATAAGCTGCTTGAAATTTGCCGGACAACAGTGAGTCATAAGTCTTGAGTCGGAAGTCCTTAGTCCAAAAAAATGAAAAAATTAAACTTGAAATCAAAAAGACTTTAGACTCCCGACTTGGGACTAAAGACTTATAAAACATTCACAACTAAATCTCAAACAAATGTCTCCATTTATGGCCGAAGTAATCGGCACCATGTTACTAATACTTTTAGGCGACGGTGTAGTTGCCAATGTACTTTTAAATGATACCAAGGGAAACAACGGCGGCTGGATAGTAATTACCACTGCCTGGGGCCTTGCAGTTTTTGTGGGCATTGTAGTTGCCGGGCCCTATAGCGGCGCGCACTTAAATCCTGCGGTAACTATCGGGCTGGCGCTGGCGGGTAAATTCGCATGGGCAAAGGTGCTGCCTTATATTGCTGCGCAAATGTTAGGCGCATTTGCCGGCGCTTTTTTGGTATGGATAATGTATTATGATCATTTTCAACGGACTAACGCCCCTGATTCAATTTTAGCTATTTTTTGCACCGGCCCGGCGATCAGGAATTATGTTTCAAACATAGCAAGCGAAATTATTGGTGCATTTGTGTTGATATTTACCGTTTTTTACGTTGTTGGAGCGCAGATAACGCCAAACCATACGCCAATAGGTTTAGGATCAGTCGGAGCAATCCCTGTTGCTTTATTGGTATGGGTAATCGGTCTTTCGCTTGGCGGTACTACCGGGTATGCAATTAACCCAGCCCGCGACCTTGGCCCCCGAATTATACATTTTATTGTTCCGATAAAAAGTAAAGGTACGAGCGATTGGAAATATGCCTGGATTCCGGTTGCCGGGCCAATTATAGGCGCCGCCATTGCAGCACTTTTATATTTACAATTACAATAAATTGAATATTTTTATCGCTTTCATAAATAAGCCATAATAACTAAGTATCTTATCACAGGTTTTATCTCTTTTACATATTATCGGAGATTTTACTTAATTAGTGTTTTTAAATGAGACGAATTTTACTTGTAATATCATTTTCATTATTGTGTTATTCTGCATTCTCCGGGCCGGAGCATGACAGCCTTTTGGTCAAGCTGAACAACATGCTTGATAAGAAGAAGGATTATGACGTTGAAAAATTAAAGAGGATTGAAAAATTACAAAATCAACTAAATAAGGCCACTAATCCCGACCGTAATTTTAAGTACCAAACTTATTTACACCTTTATGATGAGTATAAATCATTTAATTATGATAAGGCATTTTACTATGCGCAAAAATTACGTCAAACAGCTGATTTACTGAAAGACCCCTCGAAAATTGCATTCAGCAGGATCAAATTTGGTTTTATTCTGCTTTCGTCTGGTATGTTCAAGGAAACCTTTGACTCGTTAAAGATGGTCAATACCAAACTGCTCGATAGTAATTCGAGAAAAGAATACTACTTTTTAACGGCGCGTACCTACTATGATCTGGCCGATTTTGATAAAGACAATTATTATACGCTTATTTACAACAACAGGGCCGGAAAGTACATCGATTCGGGAGAATCAATGTGTAAACCAAATTCGTTTGAATATTCTTATTATAGTGGCTTAAGAGCTCTTAAAACCGGCGATATTTCAAAAGCCGTAACCAATTTAAAAACACTGATCAGCAAATATCGTTTAACAGATCATCAGTTTGCTGTAACGGCCTCTACGCTCAGTGATATTTACATCAGGAATAATAAACCTGACAGTGCCATTGATTTGCTGATAAAAGCTGCGATGGCTGATATAAGATCATCAACCAAAGAAGCTGCAGCAATGACTAACCTTGCCCAACTGCTTAATAAAAGCGGCGATGTAAGGAATGCCTATGTATTTATAAAGCAAGCAATGGATGATGCCATTTATTATGGCGCACGACAGCGAAAAATACAGGTAAGCGCTATTTTGCCAATAATTGCAGGTGAAAGGATTAACTCCGTTGAAGGGCAGCGGCGTGTGTTGTTCTTTTATGCGGCTGCGCTCACGGTTCTGGCGATAATCGTTGTTGTATTTGCTATAATAATTTATAAGCAGCTGCAAAAATTAAAACTGGCCGACAAGGTGATTCTAGAGGCTAATCATAATTTGCAGGAAAGCATTCATAAATTAAACGAGGCAAACAAAATAAAAGAAGAATATATAGGCTATTATTTTAACCTTATTTCCGAATACATAAATAAGCTCGATAAGTTTAAGCGATCCGTTGATAATAAACTGACCACCAAGCGATTTGAGGATATACGCATACTGGTTAACAACATAAACCTAACAAAAGAACGCGAAGAGCTTTTTATAAATTTTGACAGGGCCTTCCTAAAGATATTTCCCAATTTTGTAGACAGCTATAATTCGCTTTTTATCGAAGAAAACCATGTGAAATTATTACCGAACCAATTGCTGAACACCGATCTCCGGATATTTGCATTGGTAAGACTTGGAATAAACGACACTGAAAAAATAGCGCATATTCTTGAATACTCCGTTAACACAATTTACAACTACAAAGCCCGTATAAAAGGTAAGTCAACTATCTCAAATGACGAATTTGAGGATGCTATAATGTCTATAAAAGCCATCTAAGCATCATAATTGATTTAAAAAGTGTTATACTTCATTTATATTTATCCTATTTGAAATTCAATTCAACTTGTTTATAATCAACTGCTTAATTGTTTATTATAGCGATTTTTCTTTATATTTTGACTTTGAAATTAGCAGTTGCTTAATTAATCTCTTCTCTTTGATATGCCGAATTACACCAACTAATAACGTTAGGTAAAACGGCAATTATAAACCACCAACTCTAAATTTTATTGTGTTATGAAAACGTGCCTAACATCTTATTTGTTGTGTATTGCCCAACGGTATTTGATGTGCAATAAAATATACAACCGTCAAAAACTTTCTGTTATGCATTTACTTTCCGGATAGACTATAATTTAATCACGCTCAAATAAAAAAACCAACCAAATACAATTATAAATTCCTAAAAATTAAAGCATTATGTATAAAAAACACTTACTAAAATTATTCTTTTGCTCTTTGTTTTTACTGTTATCATCATGGGCGATGGCTCAAAAAATAACAGTCACCGGTAAAGTTACCGATGAAACAGGGCAACCGATTCCAGGTGTTACTGTTACCATAAAAAACAGTACAGTTGGCACAAACTCTGATGTGCAGGGCAAATACTCGTTATCCGCCAACGGAAATGATGTCATCGTTTTTACGATATTGGGTTTTGTAAAACAAGAGATACCTGTAAACAATCGAACTTCAATTGACGTTCAGCTAATAGCAGAAACGCAGCGGTTGAATGAAGTTGTTGTAGTTGGTTATGGAACCCAAAAACGTAAAGATGTTACCGGTTCAATTGCCTCAGTAAAAGGCGATGTGTTTAAAGACCAGCCGATAACAAATCCTATTGAAGGTTTGGAGGGAAGGGTGGCCGGCGTTAACGTAATTACAACTTCAGCTCAGCCTGATGCAGTTCCGCAAGTTATCATACGGGGCGTGGCATCGTTTTTTCAACCCAACCCGCTGTATATCGTCGATGGGGTTAGACAAGCTGACTTGAATAACGTGAACCCTCAAGACATCACGTCAATTGATGTTGCCAAGGACGCAGCGTCTGCCGCGATTTATGGCTCTGCAGCTGCCGGGGGCGTAATACTGGTAACAACAAAAAAAGGAACAAATGCCGGAGCTCCTCCTGCAATCAATTTCAGCTCAAGGTATGGTGTTACCAAACCCAAAGTAATACAATTGCTTAACCGCGATGACTTTATTAAGCTGCAAAACCTGGTTAATCCAACATTCTTTGCAGGCGCTACCAAAACTGATACACTTGCTAACACTAATTGGGTAGATGAATTATACAGGAATGGCACCGAACAAAACTACAACTTATCGATTTCCGGTGCTTCAAATAGTGTAAATTACCTTGCTTCGGGATTTTATAATCAGCAAACCGGTATTTTTCTTAAAAATTACTCAAATATCGGCGGGGCACGTGTTAATACCGACTATAAGCTAAGCAAATATCTTACCATCGGTGAGCAAATAGCCGTATCCCAACGCATAACTTCGCCGCTTGTTGGCGCCGAGGCCGATTTGCATAATGCGCCGTTCCGTACGCAGCCTATTATCCCTATTTATAACCCGGATGGAAACTATGGAACTGAGCCTCCGGGATATAAAATCGCTTTTGGAGGGCCAAATCCTTTAGGTGCAATTAACTCAGCGGGTGCGCAGGATGTGAAAAATAATTTTCAGGGAAATGCATATGCTGATTTGAAACTTCCTTTTCACCTTGATTTCAGGACCACTTTAGGGTACAGCTATTATTTACAGACAACTGATTTTTTTCAGAACTCTTATAATTTTGGCCCTGTTGCATCTACAACTAATGGCCTTAGTAAATCCTACGCACAAAGTAGTCAGTTACTCACCAATTATGTGTTAACCTACAATCAAAGTTTTAAAAAGCATAATATCACGGCTTTGGCTGGTTATGAACAGATCGTTAATAAAACAAATAACATCTATTCACAAATGAGTTCAATTGGTCAAGCCGGTTATTCATATGTTCAAACTTCCGCTTCAACCCTGGGCCTTACAGGTACATATGACCCCCAAGGGCTCATCCAATCGCTATTTGCAAGGGTGAATTACAATTTTAACGAGCGTTATTTTTTAGCTGCTTCTATAAGGCAGGATGCTAATTACGATGTGTTTGGACCTAATAAACAAAAAGGTATATTTCCCGCGGCATCTGTCGGCTGGACAATCAGTGAGGAACCTTTCTTTAAAAGTGTGTTACCTGGTATAAATAGCTTTAAATTTCGCGGAAGCTATGGACAACTTGGTAACTCCAACATTTCGCCATATTCATTTACTTCAAGCTATAGCCAGTTCATGACAGCTACCGGGATAACCGGTGGTGCACAAGGTTTCGCTCCTGGTCAGCCATTTCAAATAGCAAATACTTTAACTAGCTTACCTAACCCAAATTTGCATTGGGAAACAATTACGGAAACTGATTTGGGTTTTGATGGGGAGGCATTACACGGCAGTTTGTATTTCACAGCTGAATGGTATAACAAAAAGACCTCTGATTTAATTTATCAATTACCTTTATCGGCAAGTTCAGGGTTTTCTCAACCATATATTACAAATATCGGGGATGTTGACAATAAGGGGTTTGAATTGATGGCTGGTTATCGGAATAAAATTGGTAAGCTTGGATTTGACGTAAGTGCGAATTTAAGCTATAATCAAAATAAAGTAACCAAGTTAAGCGGAGCCGCAACTGATGCAGTGTATGGTGGTTATAATTATTATAGTATAGGTAATACCAGCTTCAGTCAAATGCCTAACCAACAATTAACAATTACTAAAGTAGGTTTGCCTTTTGGTTCGTTCTATGGATACAAGGTATTGGGAATATTTACAAATCAGGCCGCCGCTCAACAGCAAGTTGTTAATGGTCATAAGGCTGATATAGGAGATTTGCAATACCAGGATATAAATGGAGACGGTAAAATTGATCAAAATGACAGGCAGGTTATTGGCAACCCCAATCCCAAATTCACTTATGGATTTAATATCCGCCTTAACTACTCCGGATTTGATTTGGCCGCATTATTTAATGGCGTTGCCGGTGTACAACTGTTTAACGGAGTACAAGCATATGAACAATCGCTTTTCCAGGATGGCAATACTACATCGCAGGTTTTCCACGATTCCTTCTTAGGTTCAAACGGCCTTACATCACAACCCAGGCTGCTTAGCCCTGTTCCCGGAGGCGGAAATGCGTTAGATCAAAATCAAAACTACTCTTCAGTAAATAGCTATTTTGTTCAAAATGGCGCTTATTTGAAGCTTAAAAACCTGCAACTAGGATATACTTTTTCTAATAATACTTTAAAACAGATAAGCATTAAAAGCTTGAGGATTTTTGTAATGGCAGACAATGTATTCGTCATCACAAAATATAAAGGGCTTGATCCTGAACTGGGCAGTGCATTTACTACAGGTGGGGCTATTGGCCCTACTACACAGGGTATTGATGCGGTAACAAATTACCCTCAGGCCAGGATATTTTCAGCAGGACTTGATGTTAGTTTTTAGTAATAACCTTCAAAATTTATTAAAATGATAAAGAAAAAATATATAGCAGCTCTCGCATTTATTTTAATGGCGGGATGTAAAAAAGCCCCTGTTAATGTTGGGCCTCCAAACGCATACAGCAGCAGTACGTACCCCACAACTGTTACACAGCTGCAAACAGTCCTGGTATCTTGCTACTCTAATTTAAGGGATGTTGGCCTGTTTGGTTTTGACCTTTTGCCAAGAATGTTGGGACAATCAACGCATACACTCAATGGAAATCCTTTTTCATTTACCGCCGAAATGGCGGCTAACAACCTTTCAGTAGGAAATGGAGGTGCACAGGAAACATTTAATGCCTTATATGCGGGTGTAAAAAACTGTAACGTTACTATCTATGCAGCGGGCGTATTATTAAAAACAAACCCATCTGTAGATAAGACGGCTGTTAACCTGATAATTGGCCAGGCTTATTGCCTTAGGGGATGGTATTATATGCAGCTTGAATGTTTTTATGGCGAAGCATATATGCAGGCAGGCGGTGTAAACGGCGACAAACTAGGAGTTTCATTGTATACAGAAGTGCCTCAAAGTTTAGCTGCAACGCAAGTAGCACGAAGCCCGGTAAAAGACGTGTGGGCTTTAATTATAAGTGATGAAAAACAAGCCGCAACATTACTCAAAGGACAAGTTTGGGGCGCTGCAGATCTTGCCCGGGCTACAGAATGGTCGGCAAAAGGGTTGTTAGGTAAAGCTTACGTTTATACACAGGACTGGGCTAATGCTAAAACCACTTTGCTTGACGTAATTACAAATAGTGGTAAAACATTAATGCCGTATGCTACCTATCGGAATGCATTTAACGGAAGTAATAAATTCAACAGCGAATCATTGCTTGAGTTATATATAGATTCCAATCCACAAGGAGGGTATGGTATTTATAGCGGGGTTGCAAACTCAGCAACTATTGATGGTCTTTTATGGCCTCCTGTTACTTTTGGAGGATATAATGGGTCAACTCCTTATGACGGGACACAAAACCAGATACAGTTTTTGGGTTATGGCTTCAATTTTTATATCCATGATCAGAATATTTTGCGTTTTGGTTATACGCTTGGGAGTAACTACCCGTTGGTTTCTAATCCTAAATATAATGCAGCTGTAGGACCCACTTATTTCAATCAGCAGTTGGTATTGGACCCGGTGTATCAGCAGGCCGCCTTGCAGTTAAGAACAAACAACACTACCGACCCGCGTTTATATGTAAATGCCCTGCAACCCAGGGTTGATTCAGTGCAATTTGATGGCATACATTGGGCGCTAATTGCAGTGAATCCAATGTCTTCAACATACGGATGGTCGCTGAAAAAATACTCACCAATTGATTATAATATAGCTGCTAATACTACTGTCGTTTCAGATAAGTGGGATTACTACCTGCTTCGTTTAGCGGATGTTTATTTATTATATGCTGAGGCCTGCATAGGTTCTGGCGACAATGTAAACGGGCTTGAATACCTCAATAGAGTAAAACGCCGGGCTTATAGTTTGCCTATAACCACTCCGTCGGTTATTGATTATAAATCACTAACAGATGCTACTCCGGCTGCAAACCCGCTGAGTCCCGATCCTGTTTTAGGCCACAATCCGTTATACTACGAACGCTGGGCCGAATTATTTAACGAAGGCACGTGGTGGTTTGATGTATGCAGGTGGAAATTGGGTGATTCAGAAGCGGCATATTATAAAACAGCCATAGGAATTCCTCCGTTAACTTTTAACGATAATAAATCTTATGTATGGCCTATTCCATTGAATGAGATAAACACTAATTCAAAAGCTACGCAGAACCCAGGTTATTGATATAGTTGATTAATAAGTGTAAAGCAGGTGAGATGGCTTTACACTTTTTTTAAAAATTAAAACCCAGGTATGCATTTGATATACGTTTCCCGGAAAATCCGGATAGTA
>DASXMZ010000211.1:0-4273 GCA_036495385.1 Mucilaginibacter sp.
GACAAGGGAAACGGCAATTATGCCTATATCGACAACATTACCGAAGCACGGAAAGCTTTTGTGACAGAATTCGGTGGCACCCTGTTTACAATTGCAAAAGATGTGAAATTGCAGATTGAGTTTAATCCCGCAAAGGTGCAGGCCTATCGTTTGTTAGGTTATGAAGACCGCATGTTAAACAAAGAAGATTTTAATGACGACACGAAAGACGCCGGTGATATGGGTTCGGGACACACGGTTACGGCATTATATGAAATAATACCTGCCGGCATTAAAGATGATTACGCGGGTGGCGTTGATCCGCTTAAATATCAAAAATCTAAACCTGTTCCGGTAGAAAATAGATCTGATGAAATGCTTACTATTAAATTCCGTTATAAACGTAACGATTCATCATCAAGCCAAATGAGCCAGGTTACGGTAAAGGATGCCCCCAAAGATTTCAATTCGACATCTTCCGACTTTAGGTTTGCATCTGCTGTTGCCGAGTTTGGTATGTTGCTGCGTAATTCACAATTTAAGCAACAATCAAATTTCGAGTAGGCCATAAACATTGCAAAAGCTGCAAAAGGTGAGGACCAGGAAGGTTACCGTTCCGAATTTGTAAGGCTCGCGGAAAGCGCAAAATTGTTGGTGATAAGCGATGTGAAATCCAGGTAATGATAAAAAGAATAAGAAAACGGGGTTTAACCTGCCAATTGCCCCGTTTTTCTTTCCCTATTATCTTGTATTATTAAATCTATTCCCGTTGTGTGTAGTTTAATATGAACAGTTGTCTGAAATTTACCCGGTGTGCACCAATTATTCCCCAAGTTGGCTCTTTTACTTTTTCATTTTCCTATCTTTTTTTAACTAAGACAGAAATAAATTTTTTGAAACAATAAAAACTTTTCAAAGCTGAATCTGTGTCGTGGTGGCACATAAATTGCTCATTATGAAGAATAAGTATTATTGTTTATAATTCTATAAATTTTGTTAGTAAAAGAGAAAATCAAATATTATTTCTTTTATTACCTTTACATAAATATTATATCAAAAAATTATTACCAACCCGATATAATAACCCGATTTGTAGATAAATTAAATCAATACTTTTTTTACAGACTATAATTTAATAATTCAATCTTAGATAGTATGTGCAAGCTAGTAGTAATTGATGATAACCCAACCGATCACTATATTATGCAGCGATTGTTGCATAACAATTACAACTGCGAGCAGGCTACCTATACCTTTGATGGAAGGTTGATTTTAGATTATTTGAAAGAAAATAAAGATACTGACGCATCTATACCTGATTTGATTTTTTTGGACCTGGACATGCCGGGAATAACCGGCTGGGAGTTTTTGGATGAATTAGAGACAATTAACAGCAGTTCGAAAAAGAATGTTCAGGTTCATATCATGAGTTCATCAATACGCTCGGCTGATGTTTTTCATTCAAAAAAATATGCCTGTGTTAGTTCTTTCATGACCAAGCCACTATCGCGTGAATTGTTAAATAAAGCATGCGAACAAGCCACGCCGTTGCGTAATCAGCACCCAAGAAGCGCCTGACATCCTTGTTTTGCCAATCATTTTCATGGATTTTATCTTTAATGGGTAATGAGATTCTTCAATCTGAATCGTTAATTTATCTTTTATTACCACTATAAATAGTATATCCCGATTGATATTTGCACATCTGCAAACTATTGACTTATTTTTACAGGTATAATGACCACCCGTAACAAGCTATACTTCGCCTCCGATTTTCATTTAGGTACCGGAACATATACCCAATACCGTGAGCGGGAAGCCCGGTTAGTACGCTGGCTGGATCAAATTAAAGCCGATGCTGCCGAAGTCTTTTTGATGGGCGATGTTTTTGATTTTTGGTTTGAATATAAAACGGTGGTACCAAAAGGATATATCCGTTTTTTAGGAAAGCTCGCTGAACTGGCTGATGCCGGAATAAAGCTCTATCTTTTTAAAGGCAATCATGATATGTGGATGTTCGATTATTTTGAACGTGAGCTGGGAGCAACCATTGTTAGCGACGAACTGGAAATCGAAAGCAACGGCAAAAAGTTTTACCTGCATCACGGCGACGGCTTAGGGCCGGGCGACAATTTTTATAAAACCTTAAAGAAGTTTTTTCGAAGCGGCTTTTGCCAGTGGCTGTTTGCCCGGATCCATCCAAACCTTGGAGTGGGGATAGCCAACTATTGGTCGCGGCATAGCCGCATATCTGGTCAAAAAAAAGAAAATCTGAAACCCGGAGAGCAGGAATGGCTGGTTGTTTTTTGCCGTGAATTGCTGAAAACCCACTTTTACGATTACCTTGTTTTCGGTCATCGCCATTTGCCATTAAACATCCCATTAAATGAGAAAAGCACCTACATCAACCTGGGCGAATGGGTGAATTATAACACTTATGCCGTTTTTGACGGAGACAAAATGTCCTTGCAGTATTTTGAAAGCCCTCCATTAAAATAAGCACGAAACTATTAAGAGAGAATTAGCGAAATCATAGTAATTCCGAAATCGAACATCCGAAATCCGAAATTATCTACCTCATGCAACGTTGCAAAAAATGGTGCGTCATATAACATGCAAGCTGATTAAAATTTGGAAGCCGTATTTGTTGACAAACATTATAACCTGGTGGTTGAGTGTAAACAGGGGAGTAAAAAAGCCTGTTACGAGTTATACCGCCTGTATGCTAAAGCGATGTTAAACGTTGCCTTTAGGATAGTAGGAAATATTGCCGAAGCGGAAGATGTGTTACAGGAAGCTTTTTTAGATGCTTTTAGCAAAGTAAAGGATTTCAGGCAGGATACCACATTCGGCTTATGGCTTAAGCAAATAGTAGTTAACCGTTCAATTAATTTGCTGCGTAAACGCAAGCTGGAGTTGATTGAAATGGAAGGGGAACAATTGGAGAATATAGCTGAAGAGGATTTTGAGGATGACGAAGAAACACAGTACAAGGCAGCGAGAGTTAAAGAGGCTATAAAGGAATTACCCGAGGGATACCGGCTTGTAATTTCACTTTACTTGCTGGAGGGTTATGACCACGAGGAAATAGGGCAAATATTAAATATATCAGAAAATACCTCAAGAACGCAGTTTTTGAGGGCAAAGAGAAAACTAGTAGAGATTTTAAAAGGAAAAGGAATACCATCATGAGCAAACGATTGGAAGAGTTCATAAAAATGAACAGGGAAGAATTTGATGAGCTGGAACCATCAGCAGATCTATGGTCGCGCATTGAGAAACATTTACCTGCCGAGATCCCGGTGGTAAAAAAACGCGAGACGAAAACATTTTCGTTAGGATTTGTGCTGCGTGTGGCTGCGTCGGTAATAGTAGTGATGGGTATTAGTTTTATTTTATACCTGCGCAGTACAAAGAAACAAGGTATTGACTTTGCCGCGATTAACCCCGTTTACGCCGAACAGAAAATTCAATATACTTCTTTGATAGAAACAAAACGTACAGAGTTAAAATCGATCGAGAAATCTGACCCGCAGTTATATAAAGAATTTAGCGAGCAAATAGCTCAAATGGACTCAACATACAAGCAAATGAATACTGAACTGGTTACCAGTCCGAACCAGGAGCGTGTTTTGCGGGCTATGATTCACAACCTGAAAATACAAACAGATGTGCTTAATAAACAATTGGGCGTTATTGAGCAGATGAATAAAATGAAAAATGACCAAGATAATGATACGAAAAATATTTAAGCGCTCCCTGCTCTTATTAACGCTTTTAGCCGGACAAATCGGCTTTGCACAGGAGACGAATGCCCCGAAACAAAAATCAAAGGCCGATACCGGAATCGATTTTCAGCAAAATATAAACAATCTTGATATCAACCTTAAATTGGGTATTAAAGATCTGGTAAATAATATCGTAGTTAAAGTTAATGACATCGTTCCTAATATTAATGTTGACTTAAGTGAGTTGAAAAATCTGGATTTTAATATTGAACAAAATATTGATTTTGAACTTAAAAATTCGATAAAAAGCAATGACTGTAACACCCAGAACAATGATGAGAAGGACGGACAGCAAAAACAGAAGTTTAAAACTTATAGCAAAAGCTATCCTATTGATGAAAATGACAGGATAAAACTAAGTAATCAGTACGGTAAAATAGCGGTTAACACCTGGGACAGGCACGAAATTAAGGTTGATGTTCAAATTAAAGCAGAAGCCGACGATGATGGTTTAGCTCAAAAACTTTTAGATGGCGTACAAATACGCGATAGCAAAGAAGGCGACC
>DASXMZ010000212.1:0-2443 GCA_036495385.1 Mucilaginibacter sp.
AATCCAAGATTCTGGCAACTGATTAATGATTTTAAAAAACTGACTGGATGTAGTTTACTGATTAATACTTCATTCAATTTAAGAGGTGAACCAATAGTGTGTACACCGGAAGATGCTTACCGTTGCTTTATGCATACGGAAATGGATTACCTTGTAATTGGAAACTATTTATTTGACAAAAAGAGACAAACTCCGCTGGATCAAAAGGACGATGAAAAGATGAGGTTCCAATTAGATTAATGTTAATGACAAACGCATTTTTGAATGAGATTCAGACCGCATTTACAATAACCAGCTATTAATTATTTCAGGATGATTCTTTTTAAACAATTATACCTTGCCAACACTTATCCGCGTATCATTGCCCGGATTAAACTAACACTTGTATTGACGATCATTTGTATAGTCGGATCTGTCAAATCATTTTCATCGCCTTCACATTTTATTGCCGATAGCGCCCGTCTGAAAAAAACAAACTATAAGTTTAACAGGACTATTTCGCGGGAGGTATTGGAGAATTACCTCGACCGTTCAATTACCATACAAAGCTTGCTTGTAGGCAAAGGGAATTTTGACGACAACCTGCGGATGATAAAAAATATCGGTGCCAAGTACATTGGCAGAAGCGTATGTCAGTGGGGAGAGGAGGCTGCTATCCCCAAAAACCTGGAAATGGAAAAAAATTTTGCAGCAAAGGTTCATAAAAATGATGCCGATATAATTTTACAGGCTTGCATTTTTGAAATAGTGACCCCGCAGGTTGAACAATTGCCCGTACCCGATTGGGCCTTTAAAGCTTTGGGAGTATCGGTAGAAAACCGCAATTTCAAGTATGAAGATATGCTTTACCCCGATGGGAAGTTTAAAAATCAATGGGGACGCGGCTCAGTGCCTGATATAAGCCGGCTGGAAACTAAACTATTCTTTTATTATCTGGCCGTATCATATATCAACATCGGTATGGAGGGTATTCATTTTGGACAAGTAGAGCTAATGAACAAAAACGACCCAAACCTAGATAACTACAGTGAGGTGCTTACATTGATAAGAAAATACGCTGCCAAACACGCACGCAGGCACATAATTCTATGCGATTCGCATGTTCCAGGCGGAGGTTTTGTACGAGATGGAAAACTGCTAATGGATTTCCATGCATTCCCGCTCAGAATAATGGAAATCCCCGGTAAACCCGAAGAAGCGATGCTTAAGGTTGGCCATACCGATGCGCTGTATTTAAGAAGCAAGGGCGGAATCACACCCAGCGGATGGTTGTGCGAACATTTACCTTATTTAGTTGAATTTGATAACTATGGAGTTAGCAAACATCCGGGGCAGGAAAATGCCGGCGGGATTCCCTTTTGGGTTTGGGGCTACGATGAGATCAGTTGGTTTGCTCATCAAAATCAACAATACCGTACCAGCTGGCTGCATTATGCATACGATTGGGTAAGGGAAACAGACCCGAACGGGCACCTGGAAATGCCCGGCGGCAGACAAACCACATCTCCAATAGACCATAAACGTTGGTATTTCGCCAACAATCCAAGCCCGGCGGTACCTGATGGACAGGGCGATGAGGATACTATCCGTGATATTTGGAACAGCAGAAAACCTGAAAAATGAAGAAACTATTCAAGCCGTCAAGATAAAACAAAGCATTTAGTTGTTTGGCACCGATAAATTCAGGTTTTTTTTTCAGGGGTAAGCTGTCCGATTTGCCGTTCTGTTTAACGCGTGTGTTTTGGTGTGGTTTCAAACAAAAAACGCCTAAAATCAATGATTTTAAGCGTTTTTGAACCATTTGGTGACTACTCAGCGGAGAAGGAGGGATTCGAACCCCCGGTACCTTTGACAGTACACCTGATTTCGAATCAGGCACATTGAACCGCTCTGACACTTCTCCGGTTAACAAATGTTTAAAACAGCCTGCAAATCTATAAAAATTACCGCAAAAAGCCTCGCTTAAATAGGATACTTCAAATTTTCGGCCATTATGGTTTTCACAATTCTTTCATGGGGTTTTTTCAAATTTCCAAATCATTCATTTTCTCAGCAGCCGCTTTTTGTCACATTGGCAAAAATTATCGCAAAAACATACCGATATAGATAATCTCTATATCATATCAATTATTAATATAAGACGTCTATTTGATAAATTGGTACATTTGTAGAAAATAAACATAAAGATTATTGATATGATAACCATAGGCGAAAAATTCCCACAATTTTCTAAAACGGCAGCTGTAAGCATCGAAAAAGGAAAAGAGTTCGAAACAATAACTTCCGATTTCATGGTAAATGACGATAACGTTTGGACGGTAATGTTCTGGTGGCCAAAAGACTTCACTTTTGTTTGCCCAACCGAAATTGCTGAGTTCAACAAAAATTACGGTGAGTTCCGCGATCGTGATACAAGACTTATTGGCGCTTCAACCGATTCTGA
>DASXMZ010000213.1:0-8716 GCA_036495385.1 Mucilaginibacter sp.
CTCGTCAAATACCACAAGTGCCGGCGCGTGTACGGGGCTGGGTGTGGCGCCAAATAAAATTGGTGAGATAATCGGCATTTTTAAGGCATACTGTACCCGCGTAGGCGGCGGCCCCTTCCCTACCGAATTGAATGATAAAACAGGCACCGAGTTACGGCGAATTGGCCATGAGTTTGGCGCTACAACAGGTCGCCCCCGCCGAACAGGTTGGATCGATCTTCCTGCTTTAAAATATGCGATTATGCTTAATGGTGTTACTCAACTGGTGATGACCAAAGCTGATGTATTAAGCGGGTTTGATAAAATTTATGCCTGCACGCACTATAATTACCTGGGCGAAACTATAGATTATATGCCTTATGATATTTGTTCAATTGAGACCAAGCCGGTTTACAAGGAAATTGACGGCTGGCATGAGGACTTGACGGGCATAACCAAAGTGTCTCAAAT
This sequence comes from Mucilaginibacter sp., assembly GCA_036495385.1. Classification (GTDB taxonomy): domain Bacteria; phylum Bacteroidota; class Bacteroidia; order Sphingobacteriales; family Sphingobacteriaceae; genus Mucilaginibacter. The sequence continues at coordinate 451 of DASXMZ010000213.1, forward strand.
CCCGGCGAAGTTAAAGAGTTACATTAACTTTTTGGAAGAGCAATTAGGCGTGCCCGTTAAATATTTATCTGTCGGGCCGGATAGGGTGCAGACGTTGGTATTAAATTAAAATTTGCGAATATTTTTATTTATCAAAGTCGTCATCATAACCGCCGTAAAACCTCTCGAATAATTTTGCTACCATGAAGCAACGAATTTATATTGATACTTCTGTGATTGGCGGTTATTACGATGACGAGTTTGAAGAGTCAACTAAAAAGCTATTTGAAAGAATTGAAAACGCCGACTTTATCATTTACTTTTCTGACGTAAACGAAACAGAACTTGCTTTAGCTCCATCATATATCAAAGATGTTAAACTTAAAATTCCTAAAGAGTGTTTACGTTTTATTGAAATAGATAGGGAGGTTGAACTGCTGGCGCAAACTTATATCAGTGAAAAGGCATTGGGAAAATCAAGTGAAAACGACGCTTATCATATTGCATTGGCCTCTGTGAATCGTTTGGACTGTTTAATAAGCTGGAATTTTAAACATATTGTAAATTTTGACAAAATAAGAATGTTTAACTCCATAAATTTGCGCTTAGGTTACCCACTAATAGACATTCGTTCACCATTAGAATTTTTAAAAAATGAAAACTGAAACAACCAAAAAATTTGATAGTGTAGCATTTTTCAGAGAAATTAAAGAGAAATTATCTAAAAAAATGGACGGGATGAGTTTGGCGCAAAAAAAAGAGTTTATGCAACTTGTAAGGGAAGGGAAAATAAAAATATAGTAATATCTGTAGGTTATGTATTTGGACGTAGCGGCATACGAATATCGGTGTTAAATTAATTTCGCAGAGACGCAAAATATTGCGTCTCTACAATTCAGGTGATCAAACAAGTAAACGATTCTCAAAACTTTAAAAGAAAGGCCCTTCAATGGGCCTCATCTTTTAATGCCATATGTTATCTTGATTCAAATAATTTCACTGACCAATATTCCAGTTTTGACACTTTAATAGCGGCGGGCGCAAAAGATGAGCTTGTTGCAGAATCGGGGGATGCTTTTAATAAATTAAACGTGTTTCGCGAACAGCATCCTGGCTGGATTACTGGTTTTTTCGGTTATGACCTAAAGAATGAAACCGAAAGCCTGTCGTCAGCAAATATCGACAACCTTCAATTTCCGGATCTTTATTTCTTCGTTCCCCGATATCTCATTGTTATAAAAGGAAGTGAAATCGAAATTCTTGCTGATGATCCGTTGCACATTTTTGAAAACATTCAACAACAAACACTTGATCTCCCCACTAACAAAACAATACCGAAAATAACCCTTCAGCCCCGTATCAGCAAAACGGAATATTTAAATACGATAGAAAAAATAAAGGCTCATATAAAACAAGGGGACATATATGTTACTAATTTCTGCCAGGAGTTTTTTGCAGAAAATGCTGTAATTGATCCTCTGGATGTCTTTTTAAAACTAAACAAAATCTCGCCAACCCCGTTTTCTGCTTTTTTTAAATACAAGAGCAATTATATTCTTTGTGCTTCACCCGAACGCTTCCTTGCTAAACGTAATGATAAATTAATATCCCAGCCCATAAAAGGAACAGCAAAAAGAGGAAAGGATGCCGCTGAAGATGAGTCTATAAAACAGGAATTAAGAAATCAAACCAAAGAAATACAAGAGAATGTAATGATAGTTGATCTGGTACGCAATGACCTTACCAGGTCGGCGAAGCAGGGAACCGTTAAAACAGAAGAGCTTTTTGGCATTTATAGTTTTAAACAGGTGCATCAAATGATATCAACCGTGGTATGTGAATTACCGGAAGGCATATCCGCTGTACAAGCCATAAAAAACACATTCCCGATGGGCAGCATGACCGGCGCGCCCAAAATACGATCGATGGAATTAATGGAACAATATGAACGCAGCAAGCGAGGGATTTATTCTGGCGCGATAGGCTATTTCGACCCGGACAATGATTTTGATTTTAATGTAGTAATAAGAACATTGTTATATAACCAGGATAAAAAATATTTATCATTTCATGTGGGCAGTGCTATAACTTATCATGCCGATGCCGAAAAGGAATATGAAGAGTGCATTCTCAAAGCACAGGCGATATTGGAGGTGTTGGGTCAACAACTATCTTCCTCCCCATTCTCACACTAATATCCGATCCACCCGCAAAAAATGCAGAATACGGCTCCCGTTTTAAAAAAGGATCAAATGCTTTGCCGTATAATTCAACTACATCTGCGTCAAAAACATAATCCTTAACCTCCGCAACCTGCCACGAAATATGTTCAACCTGGTATTCAATGGTTTTAATGGGGCTTAAGCCGTTATATCCCCAATAATGCTCAAAAATAAACTCCTCGGCGCTCCCGGCTTGAATTGGTTGGCAATTATTACTTACTGTAGCACCAAGTTTGTTCCATTTTCCCTTTAGCTTCCATTCATACAAAAAGCGGGTATCAGTGTCACCGATTGGTGTGATTGAGCGGCGCATTGGCAACGCGCGGTAGTGTTCTTTGTATAAATTATTGGCTATGAAAACAATTGTGCTTTTGGGTACTATTTCACTTATAAATACAGCGCCGCGTTTCCATTCTTTGCCGTCAAAATGTCGTACATAAAAACGAAGGTTTACTTCCTCAAAGTTTATATGCCCGGGCCATTTGATGCCTAATACTTTTGTATCTAAAAACACAAATCCCACCATACTTACAAGTGCTTTTCCCTGCCACAAATCGAGCACGGTACCGGCGGGTAAATAAGGTTTTAATATGATCGGATCAACTTCATAGTTAAGCATCAGGAGGTTTTTCCACTGTGCTTTCAAAAACCGGGATGTTCCCATAAATCAGCTGGTGTGGATAAGTAATATTGTAATTGCAAAGTTTAGGTAGTAGTTAGCCGACATTATCGGGGGATTCAGGTACCTTTTTCTTAAACAAATTGACCCGGGATTCCTTGCCTTTTAACAACCTTTCTATATTTTTTTGATGAGTAACCAATATCAGGGCACAGATACACATACCATATATAATTACCGATTTAATATAAACCGGAAAAACAAATGTAACTCCCAACAAATAGGTGAAGCCCGCAACAATGGAGCTTAACGACACATATTTGGTAATTAAAAGCACTATTATAAATACTGCTACGCATAGTAACGCCGCATGGAGGTTGATGGCAAGCACCATCCCAAATAGTGTAGCCACCCCCTTACCACCTCTGAAACCAGCAAATATCGGAAACAAATGTCCCATTACTGCTGCAATTCCAAGGGCGAGTTCATAGTTAGTGTAAGCTATGGAGTTGTAGGCGCCTGTAGTAGACACTCCTATGAAATAGGCAAGATTCGTTGCCGTCCAGCCTTTTAAAATATCCAGCAGCATAACAGGTATCCCTGCTTTTTTTCCAAGCACCCTGAAAGTATTGGTTGCTCCGGCGTTACCGCTTCCATACTCGCGCACGTCCACGCCGTAAAAAGCTAAGCCAATCCAAACCGCGGTTGGAATAGAGCCACATAAATAGGCTAAAATAAGAACTGACACTGAACCGACCGTTATCATCTTAGCGCAATATTACTAAATTTATTTAGTGATTAAGGATTAGCTGTGGTTATTTAGTAATTAGTGGGAAAACAGCCCAAAAGCTGCATTTAAAGCCAAACCTATGCTCCTGGAGGCTGAAAAATAAAATGAGTTACCAGTTTGTCCAATAACACAAATGAAGCTATGATAAGGGCTATACCGGCAACCTCGTTAAGGCGGTGTATAAATTTTATCGATATTTTGTCGCGTAATTTATTCGCGTAAAAAGCTTTCGTGGTATCGAGACCAAACTGTACAACGAGAATAGTTAAAAACATAATCACTATTTTCAATAACCTGTGTTCAACCCCCGCATGATAAACGGTACTTGCCGCCCCGATTACCACCGTCCAATGGAAAAGAATGGTAGGATTGAAAATGCACATCACAAAGCCCTTTAAAAAATAGCCAGCGCGGCGCATCTTAGTTGGCACTGTATTATCGTAATTGATCTTCGCTTTTTTAAAAATGTAATAAATACCTATCGTAAATAAAACACTGCTGCCCACTATGCCTGCTAAAGTTTTATCATGTGCTGTAAAGTCAAAGTATTGAGATCCGAATAAAATAGCACCGACAAAAACCATGTCGCTGCAAACAACGCCCAGGGCCAGGGCAACTCCGGCATGAAAGCCCTTTTCAATGCTGGTTTTTATTAACGCGAAAAATATTGGCCCTGTCAAAAAAGAAAGCACTAACCCGAACGCAATACCAGAAATAACAGCTTCTATCATTAATATATGGATAACGGGTATTTGATCTGCAAGATTTACGAATGAATGTGCAATTATAGATATTAAACAACCAAACTTAAAATTGTGATTAATTAATTAAAAAATATAGTAGAATTACAAAATTTAGCTAAGTTTAGTTTTTCAAACAATCCCGATTATTCAACCTAATTTAAAAATGGAACAAAAAAACTCAAAAAGCTACGGGTCAGCGTTATATACGATCATTACCGTGTTTTTCTTCTGGGGCTTTTTAGCAGCCTCCAATGGTATTTTTATACCCTTTTGTAAAGCGCACTTTAATTTAACCCAGTTTGAATCGCAATTAATTGACTTCACCTTTTATGGCGGTTATTTCATTGGCTCACTTGGGTTATATTTTGCATCGCAAATAACAAAAGTGGACATACTTAATAAATTAGGTTACAAAAATGGTATTATTTATGGCTTGGTAATATCAGCAATTGGAGCACTTTTAATGGTACCGGCTGTAAATACAGGCTCGTTTGGCTTCATCCTGGGCGCCTTTTTTGTTATTGCACTAGGTTTTTCGTTGCAGCAAACCGCTGCTAATCCATTTGTTATTGCGCTTGGCACGCCTGAAACCGGTTCAAACCGATTAAATCTTGCCGGCGGTGTAAACAACTTTGGTACCCTATTGGGACCGCTTGTGGTAAGTATTGTGTTGTTTGGCGGCGCGAGTAAATTGATCCCGGCCGCTGATGTTAAAATTACTGCCATAAATGATCTATATTTCATATTAGCGGGGCTTTTCATAGCTGTGGCCATATTCTTTTGGGTATCAAATCTGCCCAAGGTAACCAGCGACGAAAAGATAGAAGCCAGCCACAAAACAAATCTGCCCCTGTTTATTATATTTTTAGCTTTTTGTTTGGTTTTAATTGCTGGCCCTTTGAGTGATTATATAGCCGGTTTGGTTAACACAGGAGGGACTCCTGATGTACCTCATATCGGAAATATTACGATGGAAAATATCGACAGCCATGTGTTTAAAAGTCCTGAAATTAAAGCCAGCATTATTGCTTTTATTCGTCTAGCCGGGTTAATAAAATCATATATTGTATATTTTGCTTTAGTTGTTATTCTAGGTACGCTTATCATATCATTAACCTCAGCGGCTAAAAGCAAAGAGGGCTGGGGAGCGATGCAATATCCTCAATTGATTTATGGTATGATAGCCATATTCACTTACGTGGGTACAGAGGTTACCATCCAAAGTAATATGGGATCACTACTTAAGACGCCCGAATTTGGTGGATTTACAGCTGCACAGATAGCACCTTATATCTCATTATATTGGGGCAGTTTGATGATCGGCAGGTGGACCGGTGCGATCGCCGTATTTAAGCTTTCAAACCTGACAAAAAACATACTGACCGTGGTAGTTCCGTTCTTCGCATTCGGTGTTGTATTGTTGGCTAATTATATTGGCGGGACAGACGTCAGCAATTTGTATATCTATGCGCTGTGTATCGTAGTATTAATAGTGGGCTTCTTTGTTGGCCAGCAAAAACCTGTTCGTACCCTAACCATTTTCGGTTTCTTAGGAGTAATTGGTATGGTAATCGGACTATTAACTACCGGCGCAGTTGGGCGATTAGCCTTTATCAGTGGTGGTTTATGCTGTTCAATTATGTGGCCATCAATTTTTGCGCTATCTATTGCCGGTTTAGGAAAATATACCAGCCAGGGCTCTGCGTTTTTAATTATGATGATCTTAGGTGGCTCAATCATTCCGCCGGTACAGGGCATCCTGGCCGATACCACTGCTACTACTTTTCCAGGTATCAGCGGGTTGCACCTTTCCTATATAGTACCGGTATTCGGCTTCGCTTACCTAGCTTTCTTTGCCTGGAAAGCCGGTTCCGTATTAAAGAAACAAGGGATTGATATTGATCATATTGAAGCTTCGGGAGGGCATTAATATTAGTCATTGTGTCATTCGTCATTAAAAAGACGAAAAAAATGACCAATGACTAATGACAATTTTATGAAATTATCTTTCGACCATATTTTTATGAACCTCGCAACCGACCTGGCCAAACGCTCACATTGCGTTAAGGCCCAGGTCGGTGCCGTTTTAACAAAGGACACACGTATTATTTCAATTGGTTATAACGGTCCGCCCGCAGGTACGCATAACTGTGACGAAGAATGGCCTGAAAACGGCTGTCCCCGTGATTCAAAGGGAAGCTGCTCCCTTGCGTTACATGCCGAAGAGAACGCTATCCTATATGCAGTAAAAAATGGCGCCAACCTTGAAGGCGCGACGCTTTATACCACTTTATCGCCTTGTTTACCCTGTTCGCGACTGATATTTTCGGCAGGGGTGAAGAAAGTATTCTATGATAAATCGTACGCAGCATATAAGGGAATAGCCAGCGACGAGGGCGTCGATTTTTTAAATCGTTTCGGCGTTACTGCAGTGAAATTTGTTCCGGAAGATTGATTGCGTGGATTATTAATTGTATGATTTCACCGATCTCGTTTGAATTGGAATAGCAAGAATTCGATCAGGCAGGTAAATCCGAAGTCGAACATTCGAAATCCGAAATCAAGAAAGAAACGGCTCCACCTTACTTAAAGCAAACAACAGTTGTTCATGTGGCGTAAGATCGGTATTATCCAATATAATGGCATCTTCCGCGCGCCGTAGCGGACTTTCAGTACGGGTAGTATCCTGGTAATCCCTATGTGCAATATTTTCAAAAACTTCTTCGAGCGTAATTTCGGGGTTAGTTGGCAGCAGATCTTTCAAACGCCTCTCTGCACGTACCTTTGGGTCGGCAGTCATAAAAATTTTCACGGTAGCCGAAGGGAATACGGCTGTACCTATATCGCGCCCATCCATTACTATATTTTTTGACCGGCCCATGCGTTGTTGCTGTTTTACCATTTCTTTACGCACTTCGTAAATCGCGGCTACAGAACTAACACTTTCTGATACAGGCATTTGCCTTATCTCATTAGACACTTCTTCATTATTCAAGGTGATATGGGTTTCATAGTCGCGCGCATGGAAGTTTAAATGGATATTTTTCAGCGCCTCAATTACCCGTTCATGATCTTTAGGTTCGACATTGTTGCGCAAAAAATATAATGCGACGGCCCGGTACATAGCGCCGCTGTCGACATAAACAAAATGAAGTTCCTTAGCCAGTGCTTTGGCAAGGGTGCTTTTTCCACAGGATGAATATCCGTCAATAGCAACTATGATTTGATCGCTCATTGGCAGCTAAAATAGTGAAATTAGTTGATTAGGTTTGAGTGAGTTTGCAGTTTTCGGTGAGCAGTTTGCAGTAAATATATCAGATCCTGGCTTTTTACAAATCCTCAACTGCCAACCGTCTGCTGGAAACTGCAAACTTTCTTACCTTTGGCCATGAACTTTAACAACGCCAACCTGCAAAAAGAAACTTTTTATAAAACATCACGAAGCGGAGGTAAAGGCGGCCAAAACGTAAACAAAGTATCGAGCAAAGTGGAACTTTTGTTTTCGATAAACAATTCGGCGTTATTTAACGATGAAGAAAAGGCACTATTGAATGAAAAGCTGCAATCGCGTTTTAACAAAGACGGCCTTGTGCAGATAATCTGCGATGAAGAACGCAGCCAATATTTAAATAAAGAAAAGGCGATTGAAAGACTCTCCTCAATATTAACAAAAGCGCTTCATAAACCTAAAGTACGCAAAGCAACGAGGGCAAGCAAAGCTACCAAAACGGCAAGGCTTGAAAAAAAGCGACTTAATGCTTTAAAGAAAGAAAGCAGAAAGAAGAGGTTTGAAGATTAGTTAATGGCTTATAGTTCATAGTTCATAGCAAATCAACTGTACGCGGCGATTTGAGTTATAAATAGTCTTACCATTAATTATGAACTAACAAACAACCTACTTAAACCGGTACAG
>DASXMZ010000214.1:0-2159 GCA_036495385.1 Mucilaginibacter sp.
CAAGGCAAGAAAATAATATAACAGAGCCCGGTGAAAAAGAAGCAACTTCAGATGTACGGAAGTTTTTTAGTGAGCTGACTGATCCTTCAGCGAATTTAAATCAAAAAGCGCAGGCGGAACGAAACCTCCGTTTACAGTTAAAAATAATCGAGGGATTGAACATGCGGAGCATTGTGCAGAAAAATAATTATATCCATTCAACTGTGGCAAACGCGACTTTTTACCTGGGGGGCATTGTATTTGTTACTTTTTTAATCCTTTTCGTTTTTATAATAAACTTCCCGGGATTTATTCTGAATCCGCTTCAACAATTTACAGAGGCAATTGACCAGATGACACAAAAAAATTACGATGTGAGGCTTGATTTAAAAACTAACGATGAGTTTGGAGAATTGTCGAAATCATTTAATGTAATGGCTGCTAATGTGGGCACATCAGAAAATGCTAATCTTACAAAGATCATTACCGAAGAGTTACAGATAAAAACACTTATAGAAGAAATGACCGACGCTGTGTTTGCAATTAATGAAAAAAGGGAAATTTTATTTATAAATACTACTGCACAAAAAATATTAAACCTGGATGAAAGGAATATTGTTGGGCATCCGGTGGATGGGTTACTGAAGAAAAATGATCTATTGAAAAATATATTGGAAAATAAGGGTAAGGAGCATGTCTTGAAAACTCAGGTTGACGGCAAACCGGCATATTTTAAACAAAAGAGCTTTGAAATTATGGCGCCGAATTTAAAGCCGGATTTGTTTAGCACTTTACAGTATTCGAGCTTTCCGGCAGGAACAATTTATATTTTGAAAGATTCGACAGCCTCAATTGAACACGATAAGGTTGGGTAACCTCACCTATATCCTCTCCAAAGGAGAGGACTTTTAGAAGAAGTGAAGCTAAAGCCCTCTCCTTTTGGAGAGGGTTGGGTGAGGCAAAATTATTTATTTTTAATATTTGAGCAACTGGCACTTAATTGGCTACGTACTTACAAATAAACTTACATGCCTTTTATAGCAGCCATCTCAAAAATAGACTTACCTTATAAAACCAAGCAAACAGATGTCAGGCAAAGAGCCCTGGAGACATTTTCTGTTAATTTTCCTGAGACTTCGCGCCTGATTTTCGCTTTCGACAATACAGAAATAAACTATCGAAATTTTGCCCAACCCCTTGATTATTATACAGAAGCGAATACCTTTGAACAAAGGAATAACGAATATATCCGCCTGGCTTTAGAATATTCTGTTCAAGCTATTGAGGACTGCATTATAAAAGCCAACGTAGATAAACAAGATATTACCGATATTTTATTTGTGTCAACAACTGGGTTGGCGACCCCAAGCATGGATGCACTTATTATTAACAAATTGCGGCTCAATCCCCATATTAACCGCATACCCGTATGGGGCCTGGGCTGCGGCGGCGGAGTTTCGGGGATGGCGAAGGCCAACACCGTAGCAAAGGCCAATCCCGACGCCGTCGTTTTATTGGTAGCAGTCGAGCTTTGTTCATTAACACTTTTAAAGAATGATTACAGCAAAAGTAATTTCATAGGTTCCAGTTTATTTTCGGACGGGATAGCAGCGTGCATAGTTAAAGGTGATAACCATGCAACCAAAAGTGAAGTTAACTACGTGGCATCATCCAGTAAGTTATATTACGATTCCTTAGAGGTAATGGGCTGGGATTTCCAGGATACCGGTTTTAAGGTATTGTTTTCAAAAGACATCCCGGCGTTTATCAATGAGCATATCAAAGGTGATATTGAAAATTTTTTGACGAGGCAGGGCTTGAAATTAAGTGATATAAAAAACTTTATCTTTCACCCGGGCGGAAAAAAAGTGCTTGATGCCTACGAGAATTCTTTAGATGTAGAAGGTGATTTTCTGAAAAAGACACGGGAAATAATGAATGATTATGGTAATATGTCGAGCGTTACCGTTTTGTATGTACTTGAAAAATTTATGCGCGAAGGCTTTGAGCCAGGATACGGGCTAATGCTGGCCATGGGCCCAGGATTTTCGAGTGAAATGGTTCTTTTGAAATTGGAGAATAGTTGATTGAGTTAGATTAGGTTGATTCAGTTGGATAAGAAGGCAAATGCGTTTTATAACAAATCAACCGCTCACACAATCAACTTAATCAACTAATTT
>DASXMZ010000215.1:0-9029 GCA_036495385.1 Mucilaginibacter sp.
CTAATACAACCGGGACGGCTTCAATATTTCCCTTAATTCGTCCGGTCCCTTAAAGTATTAAGATACAAAGCTTTTATACTTATTTTTCTTTTCAATTTAATATTAAGGTCCAATTTAATCACCGTTATTTAATGTTAAATCTTGGTAAACTTCCCCATTTGGGGAATAAGGCGAGGAATTGTGTGAAAAATATTACCGTAAGAAAAATAGCGCAAAGGTTTATTTTTTAACTTACAGGAAATATTTAAATAACTGATTATTAATAACTTCTACCAGTAAAACAATAAAAAAATATATTCATATAATTGGTTTTCCCCCTTTGTTTTTTCCTATTTTCATGCGGTTTTGCCCTTCCACGGGGCTGATTTGATATCTTATTCTGATAAATTATTATTGTTGATATGAAAATACGCATACTATTTTTTTTGATGGTTTTTGGGATTATTCTAACACCTTGGGCCGGCAAAATATACGCCCAGGCGCCAAATTTTTCTTACAGCCCATCCACCAATGTTTACACAGTTGGAACAGCAATTCCGACTTTATCGCCTGTCACAAACTCGGGAGGCGGGGCTGTTATACCATTTGCCTATGGTACGCCTCAAGTTGTAGGGACTGCATCAAACGGATTAAATAATCCATACGGATTAGGAATTGACCCTTCGGGAAATATCTATGCTGTTAATTATTACAGCGGCTCTAAACAAGTCGGTGCTGTAAGCAAATACACCCCATCAAGCGGCTCCTGGGGGCTTTTCACTAACACTTTGGTACAAAATCCCACGGGTATTGCATTTGATCAATCGGGCAACGCTTACGTTTTGAATTACATCAAAGCCAATAACGGTAATGGTAATGGTAATGGTAATGTAACCCAATATAATCCTTTTGGTGTATATGGTTCAACCGTAATTAATAGCCTGGGCGCTTCTGCCGATGGTATTATAATCGACCCTTTTAATAACCTTTATATAGCGCAGGGGAGTGGCAGCGGCGGTAATGCAACGGTTACTCAATTTAATATCAGTAACGGGTTGCCTGCTTTCTCGCTTCCCAATACCCATATCGCCAACCCGGCAGGTGTGGCAACAGATGGTTCGGGTAATATTTATGTATTGGATGCTACAAATAAAAATGTAGTAGAATATAATTCAACCGGAACTTACATTTCGTCATTTGTGGTGAGCTTAAATAACGCTTTAGCCATTTATGCCGATGGTGCAGGCAACATATACATCGGTGATACTGGGGCGAAGACGGTGACAGTTTATAGCAACAAGGGTACCAAATTAACAACTTTAACCGCTACCAATGGAATCGGTGACCCCAGAGGCCTTGTTACTGACAAACAAGGAAATCTGTATGTTTCTGACTATTCCGCCAACACAGTGACTGAATATCCGGCTGTGGGGGGATATTCATTGAGCCCAACATTGCCCCCGGGTTTAAGTTTCGACAGCCAAACCGGTGTTTTCAGCGGTACACCAACAACCGGGTTCCCATCGACAATTTACTACATCACCGGCTATAACTCCTTCGGCAGCTACACCGCTACGGTAACGCTGTCATGCCCTAATAGTTCAGCACCCACCATCAGCTATAACCCATCAATAAATATTTTCACAACAACTGTGGCGATAACCCCGCTAAATCCATCCACAACCGGAAGTCCGAATAGTTTCAGCATTAGCCCATCCTTTCCAACTAATGGTACGCTTAGTTTTAACCCTTCTACTGGTGTTTTCTCCGGCACCCCTGCTAATACATCAGCGGCAGCGGTTTACACCGTTACTTGCGATAATAGCTCCAATCCATTAATCACAGGCAGTACTACTATTAGCATAGCTTGTATAGTAGATAATTATTGGACCGGAAAAAGTAGCAGCGATTGGAATTTTCCCAACAATTGGAACACAAAAAACGTTCCCATGACAGCAACAGACCTTGCCAGCGTCGGCGTGGTTCCTTACAATGGTAAGCCTTCGCCAATAGTGTCGGCAAATACCACTGCCTATTACGTAACACTCGGCGCTGCCGGCAACATAACCGTCAACAATGGCGCTATATTAACTATAGTTGATAATCTTACGGTCAACAACAATGCAACCGCAGCCCTTCAGAGCACCGTAGCACCGGCAGGCAACGTAAACATTTCTCCAACGGCTCTTGTAAATATCAACGGCACCGGTGCTTTAACCATCCAGTCCCCCTTAACGTTTACTTTAAAATCGGATGCTACCGGGTCGGGTCAGGTCAGTTCAATTACAAGCGGTTTAATTACTGGACAAGTCAGCGTTGAGCGCTATTTAACCGGCAGCACCACAACAAATGCTTACAGGGGCTATCGCCTGCTATCATCACCAGTGTATGCAAATACTATTGGCGGGAATAATGTATATAGTATAAATTACGTTGCGGCTTCGACCCCTACTACCGGAACCGCAGGAATACCGGGAGGATTTGACGCACCGGGAAACCCAACTTTTTTTCTTTATCGCGATAATATAGCTCCTTCAAACAGCTCATTTACGTCCGGCAATTTCCGCGGCGTTGCAGACATAAGCGCGTCGCCAAGCTATACAATTGATAATGACGGCGCCGGCTTTAATATCCCCGTGGGCAATGGCTTTGAGTTTTTTGACCGGGGCAGTAAAGCAAACCTTGCAACCAAATTTATCACGGGCACCATTGCCGACCCTGTCACTTTAACGGCAACCGGCAGCTTAAATATCGGCTCGATAACAGTTCACCCGTGGTTCATGCCCTCATCAGGTAATTTGGACTATGCAGCTACCTCTGTACAAGGCTTTACGTTAGTTGGCAACCCTTACGCAAGCTCAATCAATTGGGACAATGCTGATGCAACCAATCCAGCGGCGCCAATATATGCACCTCACGTTAGTCCATACATATATATATGGGACGCGACACACCAAAACTATAATGTATATGCATATGGGTTGGGGATGAACGGTGTTGGAACTTATGGCTCTAATTCAAATATTATCCCCAGCGGCCAGGGATTTTTTGTACAGGCAACAAGCGCTGCCGCGTCATTAACTTTTAACGAAACAGCTAAAACCAGCAGTCAGGCGAATGCCACCAACCACGATTTATATCTCGGCACACCGGTGCAGACGCAAATAGCCCAATACTTGAACTTAATTTTTGGAAAGGATGATATAAATGACATAAATAAAGATGGGACGTTAATTTGTTTTAAAAGCAATGCAAATCCAAAATATGATATTGCTGAAGATGCCTTATATAAACAGGGAAGCGGAACCGTAAGCTTGTCTACAACATCAACCGACAATTTTGCGCTGGCCATTAACGTGCTACCTTTGCCTGATCAAAAACCTCTGCGAATTCCGATAACCGTAAACGGCACCTTAGATGGCGTTTATACACTAAATCTTGCAGCTATTAAAAGCGTACCCAACCTGTACGATGTTTGGTTGATGGACGCCTATAAAAAGGATTCAACGGATTTAAGACATAACCCGGTTTATAGCCTTAATATCACTAACAGTATTGCAGGCACGCATGGCTCAGGCCGTTTTACGCTGGTTATCCGCCAAAATGCGACTAAAGGGGTACAATTGTTAAGTTTTGCGGCAACAAAAACAACAGGCGGATCACAGGTTATATGGACAACTATAAATGAACAAAACTATACCTACTTTACAGTAGAAAGAAGCACCGATGGCGGCGCAACTTTTTATGTATCGGGCAGCATAACTTCGAACGAATTAGGGACTTACAGCTACCTGGACTCGAACCCGGTTATAGGAAGTGATAGTTATCGTTTAAAACTTGTCGACATTAACGGTACTGTAAGCTACTCGCAAATTATTACGCTCAACTATAGCAATTCAAATACCAATAATAATATTGTTGTTTATCCTAACCCTGTAGGCAGCACTATAAATTTGTCCATCGTCCAAATCAGCGATTTAAGCACTAAACAGCCATTGTTCGGTATTAAAGTGAGAAATATATTAGGTGCCGTGGTGAAAAATGGCACAACAAAAACTTTTGCTTGGCAGGAAAATGCCAACAACCTGTTGCCGGGCACTTATATAATACAGGTGGTTAACAATAGCAACAACAGCCTGGTAGGTAAAACCACCTTTATAAAACTATAGCGACAGCCCGCTGGCGCAAAACAAAGAGCACCTGCATTAATTTACAGGTGCTCTTTTTATATTTATTTATTGAAGGACGGCATTATATCATTAAGAGTACCCCCATGACCTTTGATTTAACAGCAGATTACCATAGAAAAGCTTATAAAAAAAGCACGCAAGTCTTTCGGTACTTGCGTGCTTTTGTGGGAGTTACTGGGTTCGAACCAGTGACCCTCCCGATTGAAAATCGGGATGTCCTGAACCAACTATTCGTTATTTCCCATTATAAGTTTCGCTGTCATTTTGCGGCTTTTCCAGGATTTTATTTGTTTTTCGCGGGCTAAGGCTTTTTCTTTCAACTCGAAAATTTCATAATAAACCAATTTCCAATCGCCAGCGCCGTCGGTAAAGCCTTTATGATTTGTATTGTGTTTACGCAGTCTTTCCTCAATAGCCCGGCACATGCCAACATAATATCGGTCTTTCGTTGCGGAAAAAAGGATATAACTATAGTACATACAAGAAACGGTCGCCAAATTGGCGACCGTTGTGGGAGTTACTGGGTTCGAACCAGTGACCCTCTGCTTGTAAGGCAGATGCTCTGAACCAGCTGAGCTAAACTCCCTTTTTGTTTTGTTAGTATTTCAGTCGAAGAATCTTTTGATATACTCCCTTCGTTTTGGGATTGCAAATATAGGAGTTATAGCTTATTTTCAAAAATTAATTTCAAATATCCTTTAGCGAATTGATTTACAAGTGTTTGATTTTATTAAAACCAATGAGTTACTGCAATAACAACGGCTTATCTAACTCTTCACATCTATACTTTCGAGCCTACCATCAATCTGTTTAACGAATTGCTGGAGCTGATCAATGAAAGAGTTAATCTCTTTTACCCGTTTGTTATTCCCGTTGCTAAACGCCACTAAACTTTGCCGCCATAACTGAATAATCCGTTCTGCTATAACCTGGCGGGAACGTTTATATTTGCTAATTTCTGACATACTCTTGATACGAATTGGCAATCCGGAGGTTATGTTAGCAAAGCATATGTTACATTTACATGACTATAATGACTAAACGCTTGATTATTGTTACAAATCATGTTCCTTAACATCTGCCAAACTATCCATTAAGCAATTACACCTTTATACCTGCATAAACTTGTTCTGTTGGATTAATAGTTCCATCAACAGGTGCATACTTAACAACGGTTTTTTCAGGCCAATTTTAATCAGGAAAAAAAATGAATTGCCTTGCCAAAATCTTCTGTTAAAAATTTAAGGCCATACAGCTGTTAATTTATATTAATCATTTTATACTACTGTTTAAATAACTGATATAGAAAGGAAAAAATGAAAATTATTTAAATGAAATTTATTTAATACCAATATTATTTCATAGTTTCAACTTGATTAGCGCCCGCTGTTACTGCTATTTGATAGATTAATATTAAAAAACGCGTTTGCTTTACCATTTAATTTATCTTTTGCCAGTGTCTGTTAAAAATGATAACAACGGGAAGCAAAATGAATAGAAAGTACAGAAAAAGTTGGATTGAAGATAAAAATTTGAGGATCGGAAAGAAATTTAATACAGTGAATGCCTTATAAAACATACATTATTATTTCATGCCGGGATTATCCCTGCTATGAAAAGATTGGGATTTTACGTTTTAAGTTTTGGCATGCGATATGATGGTAACAACAATAATGACTTCCATCTGTTATTACAATTTTTTGCCAATCCTACGATTATTATGAGTGTATAAAATTTTTAGGAAGAATAACATGAAAAGCATCCACCATATAACATATTACTGTTTTAACAAACATTGCAAAATTTCAGTATACAGCAAGGGGACTTTAAGCTTGTCGCTCCCGCTAAACGTTGACACGATTTCGACCGATAAATTTTGTTTTGAGTGCAGGCAAAAATTAGTTTCACTAATGGATATAGAAATCAAAAAAGCAAGCTTAATTCTTTCGGGGCCGCAATACGATGTTTTGTACGTCTAAATATGTAAACTGATTAACAAAATTACCCGATTGTTTATTGTGCGGCTGGTTGGTTCCAAGTTGAGGCCTTGGATCGTGCTAATCCCAAATCATACCTGTTGGATGTGCCTTTAAAGATTTATCCGTTAACAAATCCTTTTAGCAGTAAATAACAAATAACCTTTACTAACGATCATCGTAACTTTTTTATTACGTTAAAAGTAATAAAAGGTCATTATTATCGTTAAACTTATAATTATTTACCTATAAAACATTTTTTATGAAGAAAATTCAAACTTCTATCATCCTATTGCTTATTATAGGGGTAGTATCGTGTAAAAAAAACGAAAACAACAGTCCGGTAGCTATGGGTCCCACCGGAGACGAGGTTGCAGCTATAGTGGCTAATTCGCTCGCCGTTAATACTTCCGGATTAACCACTAACTTTAATGACATGGCTGTTAGTGCACCAATAACTATTAAACAGGCATGCGGAACTACGGTAACTGATTCAACCACCAATTCGGGTACTTCTAATGGCACAACCTACCATTACATTTTAAAATATACCCACGCACTTTTCTGTAATCCTACTCCGCAGGCAGATAATATTACATTTAATTTATGGTACCATGGCAGTTCAAATGGTCTTGAAGTAAACTCTTTGGATACCGGTATGTCCACTTTTAAAATTGCCGGTCTTACAACCCAGGCTACTGTTTATGACATAAACGGGGAATATAAAAGAACAGGGGCTTTTACATCAAATACCGGAGATCATAAGTCGGGTTTCAGCTCTGTTGACATCATTGCCACTAATTTGCTTATTTCAAAAGCTACAGGGTTGGTAACCGGCGGCACAGCACCAATTAATATAGTGATAACCATACCCTCCCAACAAAATCACAAATACACATTTAATGCTTCGGCGACGTGGAATGCCAATGGGACGGCCACTTTAACCGGTATAAATGGCCAAACATATACGGTTAACTTGTTTACTGGAGTAGTATCAAGTATGTAATGATATCAACTAACAAAAAAGACCGGTAGTTTTCACTATCGGTCTTTTTTGTTGCTATATATGGATGGCCCAAAATGAGGGTTGTTAATCAACTTTCAGGTCGTGCCAGTCAGAAACAATTATTGTAGGGTGACCTTTGATTAAAAGGAGGAGGCCGTTAACACTTATACGGCTTCTTTGCAGGTAGTAAGTAATGAATTTGGGGTCGGCAAATTTTGGACCAGAAAACTCCGGGTTTTTCCCTGCTGAAAAAATTACAGTCAATGGGGCAAGAAATCGCCGGTTCCCCAATTCAGCAACTGTGGTTGAGTCGTTATAAACTTTTACAAAATAGGCGCTATCCTTTACGGTTATCTTTTCGCCAATATGCTTATAAGCATCTTTTGCCATAATAACCTGTTGTCCATATGTTTTGTTGCCCAATAAAAACAGGACGAACCCGATGATATATACGTGTTTCACTTCAAATTAATTAGAATACCAACTTATCAAATCAATTAGCATACCAATTTATTTATTTATTTTGATAAAAAGTATTTTGTAATCTTTGAAATGAATTTATTTTTCAGATAAGCTCTCTTTAGGAGAAATAGCAGAGAGCGCCAGCCATTTTTTGTTAACCTCGCCCGATAAAAACTTTAATTTTTGCTTTTCAGTAAGCACAATTGCCGGCTGGTTGTCAACCAAAACAATAAAGCCCGTTACGGCTATTCTTGCATCCTTAAAGTTTTTTAAAAATTTGTAGTCGAAACTGACTTTTGAATTGAAACTGAGCACAACGTTTAAAGGCGCTTTTAAATCTTTGCCGCCAAGATCAATAACAGCAGTTGAGTCGTTATAGGCCTTAATATTATAAACGGCGTCGGCAACAATAACCTGTTCACCTATGTGTTTAACGGCATTGGTCGCGCTAATAGTCTGCTGGGCAAAAGCATTGATGGTTAACAGTGTTAAGCATGAAATAAGAAAAGAGGCTCTTTTCATTAGATTAATACGATGTTTTAAATGGATATATCTATTTTATACGCAATCCTTTAGCAAAAGTTATTAAGCCTTTGAAAGCTATACCTGAAAGAAATATTGGAGTCAGCCATTTCTCGAATTCTTCTTATTAATAAGGACTGATATTTCCGGCTGTAAAAAGTCGGATGAAGAATATTGCCGCGAGAGATATAAGGGGCAGCCATGTAATAAAAACCATTAATAAAAGCAGAACTATTTATCTTAGTATTACACGGCAGATAATTTTAAGAAAATTTAAATATTTAAATAAATCTGAAGAAAATTCAAACTTCCATCTATAAAATCCGACTGTTATTTAACAGAACTTATCTCCGAAACAAATTGATCTGGTGTTGCATTCGGAAAACCATCCCAGGTTTTTAAAACTTTACCATTTTCATCAACCAAAAGGGTGTATGGAAACTTGCCATCGGCATTATATTTATCTGCCAGCGCCTCATTCAATTTTACTTGCGCTGCACTAAGCTGATTCTTTTTTTGACGCGGAAAATCGGCACGAACTAAAACCAGGTGATCAGACGCATAAGTTTCAAAGGCTTGTGATTCGAGTATCTCCGTTCTAAGACGAATGCATGGTCCGCACCAATCAGAACCCGAAAAATTGATCAGTATCAACTTGTGGCCTTCAGCTGCCGCTTTTTCTGCGGCTTTAAAATCTCCCAACCACGTAACATTCGCTGAGAAAATCATCATTAAACAAATCGCTAGTAGTTTCATAATTATTTAAATCCTAAATTTAAAGAAATGACGTCCGATACTAAATCGGTCGTTTGTGTATAGTGCCCGTATCTGATTTCCAATTCGTGCATTCCCTGCCATCCAAATACTCCCCTAGGCGGAGCTATTCTGAACCCA
>DASXMZ010000216.1:0-12477 GCA_036495385.1 Mucilaginibacter sp.
TAGAGGGGAAATTCAGTTAATTTTTTTTACCTTCTTTGCGACTTGTCGCAGAGAGGGTGGTCAAGCGAAGCGATGACCGGGTGAGTCAACCGGAGCGCGTTCGCTACCACGACAATTTGAATTGCTAAGAATCAATTTCGCATTTGTCTATCTTTGCATTAAATGAACAAGCAACAAATATTTTCAATTAATAATGAGCCCCAATTCATTGATACAGCCTTACAAGTTTTCAGATACCAGGCTGAAAACTGCTTTGTATACAACAAGTTCATAAAAGGTTTGCAAATTGATCCGGCTGATATTCATTCTTTAGCGGAAATACCCTTTTTACCGATAGAATTTTTTAAGTCGCACAAAGTATTGTCTTCGAACGCGCCGATTGAAACCGTATTTACAAGTTCGGGCACAACAGGCGTCATCACCAGCAGCCATTACGTAACCGATGTTAGTTGGTATGTAGAAAGTTTCCGCAATGCTTTTAAATTATTCTATGGCGATATAAAAAACTATGCTATATTGGCACTACTGCCTTCCTACCTTGAACGGGAAGGGTCGTCGCTGATCTATATGGCCAAAGACATGGTTGAGCAGTCAGAAAAAGTTGATAGTGGCTTTTTTTTGTATAATCATGAGGAGCTTTATCAGCGACTAAAAAAACAACAGCAGGCCAATGAGCCAACAATTTTAATAGGCGTCACTTTCGCACTACTGGATTTTATTGAACGATACAATTTAAACTTCCCTCAACTAATTGTGATGGAAACGGGCGGCATGAAAGGCAGGCGAAAAGAAATGATTCGGGAAGAACTGCACAATAATTTATGCGACGGCTTTGGTGTTAAAACGATATATTCAGAATATGGTATGACAGAATTGCTGTCGCAGGCTTACTCCAAAGGAAACGGAATTTTTAATTGCCCTCCATGGATGAAGATCATCACGCGGGACACCAACGATCCATTAAGCATCCTCAATACCGACAAAGCAGGAGGGATAAATATTATAGACCTTGCAAACATTAATTCATGCTCCTTTATTGCTACGCAGGACCTGGGAAAAGTTTATGCAGATAACTCGTTCGAGGTTTTAGGTCGTTTTGATAATTCGGATATAAGGGGATGTAATTTGCTGGTTGCCTGAAACTGATATTAACTATGCAAATCATTTTGAAAATAACCCGGTGTAATTCGTGCAAATAATTCGCAAAAATTAGTGCTTTTATAAGTTTAACCTGCAGCTAACATTATATTAGTATTTTTGGCTAAACAATTAGACTACACCATGATAGAAAAGTTTTTGAGCGAAGAACAGGATCCCAAAACAGTTGAAAAAATTTATCAGCGATTAACGGACCTGCTCACAACGGACGAAGAAATAGTATATATAGCGGTTCAAAAAAAGCCGTTGGTAAATTTATTGCCCGAATGTGTTGCCCTTACCAACAAGCGCATTTTATTCTTTACCCCTGCAAATTTAGGCCTCTCTATAAAATTTGTTGATTTTGTATGGAAGGACATTGTTGATGTATATACCAAAGAAGAGATTATAGGTGCTATTTTTAGTGTTAAAACCACTGATGATACTGAAGTAGGTATTGATTACCTGCCCAAGATACAAGCCCGTAAACTGTATCAATATGCCCAGGAACGAAAAGAATTAGAGCGTGAGGCCAGGCGGCTCCGCGACCTTGAAGAAAAACGGGCAGAATCTGGTTCAATTCGGTTTGAAAATGTAGCTCGGGTAACGCCGCAACAACCTGATGTTGAAGCTATACCAACATCGCAGCCTGGACACATCCAGATACAGACACCTTCGCCTGCTGCCCAGAAAGTAGAAAAGCCCGATGAGCTCATCGAAAAATTGAAAAAACTAAAGATGTTGTTTGATAGCGGCCTTATTACTCAGGAAGAATATAATCATAAAAAACTCGATCTGTTGAACGAGTTGTAGTGATAAAGGATTAATTCATTCGACGTCGGTTCCTTCAAATTAAATTGCTATAGCAGTGATAAATGATAAAACACATCCTTATTGTGAGTCATATTTTGAAAAGGTTATAGAGTCAATAGACAAAAATGAACTCATAATTCCGAAAGATTATAATTCAGAATATTTCCCGGACTTTATAGCTGAACAGTTAGACAGGTATGTAGAATATTATGAAGTTAATCGCCCACTTATATTTAAATGGGTTCCTCATTTGCCTAATGATTATCAGTGGAAGGAGATGCTCGAGAGTATAAAAAATCTTTCCAAATCGATTAAGGACGCGATCAATTTATATTTTAACGGGGATATTTTTAAAGCAACGGAGCTTTTTAACAATTCTTTGGATTATATATTGTTCGACGACATTAACCCTATTTATACCGTTCCTCCAAAAACAATATTTTACAGATCGCGAAAATCGGAGCACAGATCCTTTGGCAAATGCGATATGTTCCATGTTAAGTTTGAAGAAAGGAACAAAATATCAACCAACAGGTATAGTATTCCGGGTCTGCCGGCTCTTTATTTGGGCGAATCCACTTATGTATGCTGGGAAGAGTCGGACCGTTACAGGTTGAGGGATCTTTGGTTTTCACGAATCGAAAACCAGGAAGAACTAAAAGTTATTAAAATACAGCGATTCGATGATCTGCTTCGTGAAATAGAAAACATCGCTGATGACGACAAAAAACTTAGTCACTTATGTGCATACCTTATTATTTATCCTTTAATAGTTGCATGTACCATAAAGGTAAAAGACGAAAAAAATAATTTCACCCCTCAATACATAATACCACAACTGTTATTGCAATACATCGCGAAATTTAAAGAAGCTGATAAAAAGATTGATGGCATTATGTACCTTTCATCACAGGTTAATTATTCAAAAATAGACGGCGTGAAATCTTATAATTATGTATTCCCGGTAAAAGCATCATTGAAAAATGGCTTTTGCGAAAAACTTTCCAAAACCTTCCATATTTCTGAGCCGACTTCACTGGAAATAGAAGAAATAATTCATAATCCAAAATATCCGGGTGGCGCCAACCTTACTGACGGTGCATCAACGGAATCCATTGAGCTATCAAACGGCATTAAAAGTTTTTATTTTAATATGTCATTCGGCCGGCTGGAGCAAAGTTTAGCAATGAAACAGGTAACTGAAGTTACCGCTAATGATTGATTATTTACCGTGAAAGGCGTTCGTCAAAATCAAAAGGCACCGCATTTAATATTTTCACTTTTTTCATTTCCGGGTGTTGCGGGTTAAGCAGATAATTATGCTCCATTGGTACTATTGATGAAGGCATCTTCATCAATAAATGCTCATTCTTTTTCAGAAAATCATCACCTATCTGCCTCAAAATAACCGGTGGCGATATGTTCTTCCAGCTATCCGGTAAACTATCGATAGAAATATTAGTTATTACATTATCCGGGACTTCAACCTCTGTAAGGCAATAATTATCGGGAATCATTAGTGGAGGTAAGTGTACAAGCACCTCCAATAGCGCTAATGATGGTGATGATGCGAGATATACAGCGGCTTTCCCTTCGCTATTCCACCGGCCTCCGTATAAACGGGCTCCTGTTCCGCTAAGGTCATTGCTATATTCGCACTTTGCTATACGGTAAAGTATCATCAGGCAAAAATACCGTGCTCGATGCGGCCCAGCTCTTTGAATACCATATCAAAACCGGCAGAAGTATCAAGCATCGATACCGGAGCCTCGCCATTAAAAATAACACTTGGTGCTTTTACCCAAAGTTTAAATTTATCCATCGAACCAAATACTTCTTCGCCACGGGTATAGAGGCGCGCAAGCTCAATCGCCTTTTCGGCGTATTCAGTTTTTATGATGGCGTCATCATCATAACGTTGCAAAGTGCGCTCAGAAATGTGAAGTATATTTGAAAGTTCCTGTATGTTTAAAGATATTTTTTTTGCAAAAGCTAATAAAACACGCTTGGGAAAGCCTGCGCGGGCAACCTTAACAATATCGAAATCGCTAGTGAACTTCAATAATTTATCGCTTCCAAATAAACTATTAAATGGGTTAAATGAACTTCTGGTGAGATATATATCCATCGGTTCATTAGCTAAATTATGGCTATCATCTTTTGTTTTATACGACATATATACAAATATACGTACCATTTGTCGTATTTTAAAATTATTCAGCAATAATTAAAAAATAATTCTTCTTACCTTTTTGTACCACTAAATACTTGTTGTTTACCAGAACATCCTTGTTATAAACATCATCAAACGAGCCGATTTTTACTTTATTAATTGCAGTACCGCCGCCTTGTATCATTTTTTTTGCTTCACCTTTTGATGGGAAAACAGCGGTATGCGCAGCCAAAAGATCGACGACATTGATGCCGCTCTGTAATTCACTTAAACTAACAGTATATTTAGGTAAACCATCAAATAGGCCGATAACTTCCTCATCATTTAACTCCCCCAAAAATTCTATCCCGGTATTGCCGAATAAAAACTCTGATGACTTAATAGCCTTTTCATATTCTCTTTCACCATGTACGCGAATAGTAATATCTTTCGCCAAAGCTTTTTGCAATGTCCTTAAATGAGGTGCTGCAATCTGTTCTGTCTCAAGACTTTCGATGGTCTTTTGATCAAATAGCGTAAATATCCTGATGTAGGTTTTAGCATCCTCATCGCTGGTATTAAGCCAAAATTGGTAAAATTTGTAGGGAGAGGTTTTTTCAGGATCGAGCCAGATATTACCGCCTTCGGTTTTGCGAAACTTGCTTCCATCGGCCTTTTTTATCAATTGAGTGGTCAAGGCATAAGCTTCCCCGGCATCTTTACGGCGTATCAATTCAGTACCAGTGACAATGTTGCCCCATTGATCCGATCCGCCCATTTGCAGGGTACAGTTATGATTTTTCCATAAATAATAAAAATCGTAACCCTGTACTAACTGGTAAGTAAACTCTGTAAATGACATTCCGGTATCGCCACTGATACGATTTTTAACCGAATCTTTGGCCATCATGTAGTTAACGGTAATGTGTTTACCCACTTCACGGATGAAATCCAGGAAGGTAAAATCTTTAAACCAATCGTAATTATTTACCATTTCGGCGCTGTTTGCACCGCAGCTGAAGTCTAAAAATTTTTCAAGCTGACTTTTTATGCCGGCCAGATTATGTTGCAGCGCATCTTCCGACAGCAAGTTACGTTCCGCAGATTTTCCGGAAGGATCGCCCACCATACCGGTTGCACCCCCAACCAAAGCAAAAGGTTTATGACCGGCACGTTGAAAATGGATCATGGTCATAATCTGAGCCAGGCTGCCAACATGCAATGAATCAGCAGTTGGATCAAAACCAATGTAACCCGAAACCATACCTTTATTTAACAGGTCCTCAGTTCCTGGCATTATATCATGCAGCATCCCGCGCCAGCGTAATTCTTCAACAAAATTCATCGTGTTCTTAGCTTAAAAAGCGGCAAAGATAATGATATGATTTCACCGATTACAAAAAGATTGCACCGATGGTTGAATGATATGATTTCACCGATTACAAAAGATTGCACCGATGGTTGAATGGTTAAACGAGTTCCATTCGGGTATCAATAACTTCTAAGCCATGGAACTCAGGTAATTCCTTTTATAGTCAATATAATCGAGGTGCAATCGGTGAAATCACTCTATAAATAATCAGTGAAATCATTCCCTCCGATATTAACAAATCATTAAACCACCTATTAATTGAATCAAATTAACATCTTTGGTGTAAATTTTCGTAAATTGGGATGACTGGCACTTATGTAAAGCATTGTTATGAATTTTCTATCGCATTTTTACTTTGACAGGGATACAGATAACTGCTACCTCGTATTAGGAACAGTACTGCCTGATCTTTTAAAAAATGCCGATAAAAATATCATCATCCATCCCGAAAAATTAAGTCATCCCGATCACGCTGTTAATTCTATCATCGGCGGATGGAAAAAACATCTTGAAGTAGACCGTTATTTTCACTCTTCGGACTTTTTTCTCACGCATTCGCACAATTTAAAAAAACTACTGCTCCCGGCGATAGATGGTTCGCCCGTGAAGCCTTTCTTTTTAGGACACATTGCTTTAGAGTTAATATTGGATAACCTGCTTCTCACCACCCAAAAAGTTACCGCCGATGGGTTTTATGATCACCTGGACGGGTGCCAGGCGGCTGTTGTAGACGAGTTTTTAACGTTCGCCGGATTGAAAAACACGGCAATCTTCTTTAAATTTTATGATGATTTTAAAAAAAGCCGTTACCTGTACAGCTATTCCCAAACCCGGGAAATAGCTTATGCCTTAAAAAGAATTTGCATGAGGGTTTGGAACAACCCATTCACACCCGAAAACGAAGCGCAAATGAATGAAGTGCTAACTGCCTACAGAGCAAACCTGGCAGACGGCTTTATGTCAATTTTCGACGAAATTGAAAACAAACTGACACTCTCATAAACAGTTCTCAGCAAAAAATCATTTTTGATTAATAAAAAAACGGTCGTCAAGAACGACTATTTCAATTTTTCGGAATAAAAACATTTAAAAATGCTTAAAAATCAGCATTTAACAGTAAATTAATTTTTCTGTAATAAAAATATATGCCTACCTTTGCAGTCCCAATTAACAAATTGGGAAAAGGAGAAAATTTATTTAATGGCAAAAAAACAGGAAGCAGAAAAAGAACTTAAAGCGAAGGAAGCTGAACTCGACGTAGTTACACTTCCCCAGGAAAAAGAAACTATTGAATCAGAGGCTGATTCAATATCGATCGAAGAGATCAAATCAAAAATCACAGCAGCTAACGAAGATTTCGATTGGGATGCTGATGAGAAAAAATTTGGCAATTACAGCGACAAAGACCGTGAGAAATTCGAGAAAATGTATGATGGAACATTCAGTTCTATCACCAAAGGCGAAATCATCACCGGTACAGTTGTAAATGTTAACAGCAAAGATGTAGTATTAAACATCGGTTTTAAATCTGATGGTTTAGTATCTGTATCTGAGTTCCGTGATACACCTGATCTGAAGATCGGTGACACCGTAGAAGTTTTTGTTGAATCGCAGGAAGATGCTAACGGACAGTTGGTACTTTCACGCAAACGTGCAAAAACCCAAAAATCATGGGAACATATTAATTCCGCACTTGATAATGATTTAATCATCACCGGTTTTGTGAAGAGCAGAACAAAAGGTGGTTTGATTGTAGATATAATGGGCGTTGAAGCCTTTTTACCAGGTTCACAAATCGACATTAAACCTATCAGGGATTATGACGTTTATGTGGGCAAAACAATGGAATTCAAAGTTGTTAAGATCAATCACGAATTTAAAAACGTGGTAGTATCGCACAAAGTGCTGATCGAAGACGATTTGGAAAACCAAAAAACCGAAATTGTTGCCCGTCTTGAAAAAGGACAGGTACTTGAAGGAACCGTTAAAAACATTACCGACTTTGGTGTATTTATTGACCTTGGTGGTGTTGACGGTTTATTACACATTACTGATATTTCATGGGGCCGTATTGAGCACCCACGCGAAATTTTATCATTGGATCAAAAGATCAACGTTGTTGTGCTTGACTTTGATGATGAGAAAAAACGTATCGCTCTTGGCTTAAAACAATTAACTCCGCATCCTTGGCAAAGCCTTGATGAAGGAATTCAAATTGGCTCAAAGGTTAAAGGTAAAATTGTTACTGTTGCCGATTATGGCGCATTCCTTGAAATCATCCCTGGTGTTGAAGGTTTGATACACGTGTCAGAAATGTCATGGTCACAAAACCTGCGTAACCCTCAGGAATTCCTGAAAGTTGGTGACGAAGTTGAAGCACAAGTATTAACACTTGACCGCGACGAACGCAAAATGTCATTAGGCATTAAACAATTAACGCCTGATCCATGGCAAAATGCTGCTTCCCGTTACGCGGTAGCCACCCAGCATGTTGCTACAGTTAAAAACATGACCAACTTCGGTGTGTTTGTTGAACTGGAAGATGGCATCGACGGCTTAATACACATCTCCGATCTTTCATGGTCTAAAAAAGTAAATCACCCTAATGAATTCACTAAAGTTGGTGAAAAATTAAACGTGGTTGTTTTAGAACTTGATGTTGAGAACCGTAAGTTAAGCTTAGGCCACAAACAACTTGAAGAAAATCCTTGGGATACTTTCGAAACCATCTTCACCATTGATTCAATTCATGAAGGTACTGTGTTGAAAGTGACTGAAAAAGGAGCTATAGTTGCTTTACCTTATGGTGTTGAAGGCTTCGCTCCAACCAAGCACCTGGTTAAAGAAGACGGCAAGAGCTTAAAAGCTGAAGAAGCTGCTGAGTTCAAGATCATTGAATTTAACAAGGAAAACAAACGCATCGTTATTTCACATTCACGCATTTGGGAAGAAGCCCGCGCAGAAGCAAGGGTTCAGGAATTTGAATCCCGTAAAAAGGAAGCAAAATCTGCCAACAATGCTGTGAAGAAAGTGAAAGAGTCGGTTGAAAAATCAACATTGGGTGATTTGAGCGTATTGGCACAGTTGAAAGAGCAAATGGAAGGCGCTGAAAACAAAGCCCGTAAAGCTTCAAAAAAACCAGCTTCTGAAGAAGAAGCATAAGTTTTAAATAAATTAATCCTTTAAGCCCCCGGTGTACATCGGGGGCTTTTTTTTGCTTTATTACTCCACAAAAAGACCAGTTGTATACAAGCTATATTAGTACATTTACCCCATCGGGGTAACCTATTTGTAGAAAAGCATCAGAAAAAAGGTTATTGCCCCGGTCAGGGGCTACCCACGTCGGTTGGGTAGCCCTTACAGGGCATCCATTTTTATTTGCGTTATTTTCTACAAATAGGTAGCCCCTGATGGGGCATTTTTTGCATCTTTAGCTGTGATTTACGATATAATATTCCAATGAAGCTAATCGAGAACCTATTGCCCAAAGAATTAAATGAAATTTTGGACAGTTTAGAATTTGAAGAGGTGGGAGGAATAGTAATAGAATCTGTTAAATTTATTGAAAACGATGTCAACTTTATATTTTCTATCCGCTTTGATAGCGCCGTGCCACGACAAAATTGGCAAGTGATGGTAAAAGGGGTGGTTGACGAATGTGTAATAAACGAATGGACGCAAAATATCGATGTTTATGAAGAGCACGTTCTGCTTTTGGATTACATTGATAACCATTCTGAACTTTATTTTAATGGAGCCACTAAAAATTCGGATGCGCTCTTCATTGCTTTGTTTCAATCAGTCACGCAGTTAACTGATAAAATATCTCACATTTCAAAATATCTATTTTCGCTGGAATCAGTAAACGAGTTAAGTTCTCAAGGTTATGGACTGTTTGCCCGAGGGCCGAAAACTATATTGGATGTATATGCCCGATGTATAGAAAAGCAAGGCATAAAGCCTATATTTATTGGACTATTTAC
The DNA here is from genome assembly GCA_036495385.1 of Mucilaginibacter sp. Lineage (GTDB taxonomy): Bacteria > Bacteroidota > Bacteroidia > Sphingobacteriales > Sphingobacteriaceae > Mucilaginibacter. The sequence goes on from DASXMZ010000216.1 coordinate 9,458, forward strand.
GCCATCTCACGAACATAAACAATTGAGATTATTAGAAATTGGCAATAGCTATTTTATTGGTGAATCATTCCTGTTTGAAAGAATAGTTTAATTGAAATAACAGCTAAAAACAGGTTATTTCTATATGAATCAGATAAGATGCGTGAAGGATTGAATCAAATGCGAAGTTATTTATGTCCGGAGAAACCAATCTAAACACCTTACTAACAACCATGACACCGCTACTCAACAAGGGTGACTACGTGTTTTGCACGATAAAAAACATCCAAACTATCCCGCAGAATAAAATACTAGGTTCATTCCGTGAAGCAGAAGGGTTTACCGTTATCATAGAAAAATCAATTGCAGACGAATTGAAATTGCCGTACAGCTATATATCCGCCTGGATAACGCTGAATGTTCACTCATCTCTTGACGCAGTTGGCCTTACTGCCGCATTTTCAAACGCATTGGCTAAAGAAAACATAGGCTGCAATGTTGTAGCCGCCTATTACCACGATCATATTTTTGTTGATCAAAAAGATGCTGCAAAAGCAATGGAAGTACTCAGACAACTATCGGCTGATAATAGTTAATTATCCCTATTTAAGCTCCGGAAACTTACCTCCTTCAAAAACACTTTTCTCGGCTTCTGTTTTTTCAATATCCTGCCATTTACGTGGTGCATCAGCTGACAATAAAGTTCCCCCATCTTTTCCAATCAGTACATCATCCTCAATCCTCACCCCTATATTCCACCACTTTTTATCGCATGGACTGCCTGCGGGAATATAAATTCCAGGTTCAACAGTAATAACCATTCCTGCTTTTAAATCGCCGCCATACTCACCTTTATCATGCACATCCAAACCTAAATGATGCGATACGCCATGCGGATAATATTTACCTACTTCTTTTGCATCTTTAATAATACCCAATTGTATTAGTCTTGCTGAAAGCACTTCACTGGTTTTGAGCTCCAGGTCGCTGTATTTCACGCCTTCTTTGCACAACTTAAATACCTCTTCCTGTGCATCATAAATTATCTGATATATGGCTTTTTGCTCATCGGTAAATTTGCCATTGGTTGGAAAAGTCCGGGTTACATCGGCAGAATAGCCATGATATTCGGCGCCAACATCCATCAATACTAACTGGTTTTCCACCTTTGTTGCGCTATTTTCTTCATAATGTAAAATACATCCGTTCGCACCGGCGCCCACAATTGGCGGATAGCCTTCATCTTCAGCGCCATAATGTTTATGCACGTACAACATAATCCCCTCCAGTTCAGTCTCAGACATTTGCGGCTTTACAGCCCGCATGGCCTGTGCGTGTGCGATGCTCGATATTTCGACAGATTTTTTTAATAATACTAGTTCTTCAGGCGTTTTAACACCTCTCAGGTCATTGGTAAATTTTCCAAAAAGTGCCAACCCTGATGGATTAGCATTTATCTTCGCTTTCACATCCACAAGCGTTGCAGAATCCGGCTTATTAACAAATTCCTGTATAAGTTCGTTATCTTTATAGGACTCCCTGTCTAAGCGAGGTTTTAAATAGGCCATCACCCTGTCGAGGTTTTTTGGATTAGCGCGCTGGTTGATCAAATTAAGGTCATTGATGAGGTCCTTGTCAACATCTTTAACATTGGCTCTAAGTTTGAAACTGGCAATTAGTTCTTTGAGGCTGCCCGGGCCGCCGTCACCTAAATCGTCCGGCACATCGTCGTACAAAACGGTTTTGAATTTTTTAAAGTCGATAGGAAATTTTGCAAATGCATCACTATTATAAACTCTTTTAAATCCGAGCTGACTTTTCACTCCCTCAACGCCAAGGCGCCTGCCTGTCCATTGCTCTTGTTGCGGATCCCTGTGACGTACAAAAAACAGTTCATTGTAGCTACTGTTGCCGTCAGCTTGCACATCCTTAAAAATCAGCAAAACAGCATCGGGCTCTTTATATCCCGAAAAATAATATAAGTCAGGGTTTGGATGATAAACATAATTAATATCTTTTGAGAAAACGCGTTCGGGATAGGCGAAAATAACCGCGACAGAATTAGCAGGCATCATATCGCGAAGCGCCTGTCTGCGCCCTGCGTGAAAAGCGGGGGTAAGATAATCCGTTGGTAAATTTTCAGCTTGGGAGAAAACCAATGAGTTAGTACAGCAAATCAGCGCTGCGACTAAAAAACCTTTTACAAAAGAATTCATGATATGCTAATTGTGACACTGTGTAAAAACTCCATTAAGTTACACATAATATTAATATCCAAATCAGCCTCGCCAATTCTACTCTGATGGGATAAAGGTTTTTATCACTTTGGAATTTTTGAGGAAGTCTGAAAGGCTGCTTCTTGCGCCAGGCGGTTGGATCGGATTATCTATTCTATATTTTTTTTGTGGAATTCAGGAGGTCCTCTCTGGTTTAGGCGAGGATTCGGATTGGAAGATCTTTCTAAATTTAAGATCCAGTATTATTTATAATCAACAATGCTGGTCATATCCGTTATATTTCCAATCACATCATCCAGTTCATTTGCCGACAATGACAGGTAGTCCAGCATTTTATCTCTTTCAACAATATCTTCTTTCACATCGCCAATCAGCGGGATAAGCGCTTTGATTCTGGCGAGGGGCGCGCGGATAACGTGGGATTGCATCCACGATATTTCCTTCAGCTTTTCGTTTTGTGCTTCAATTGCTTTTATATAATTCAAGCTTTCAGTTATATCATTTGCTAAAATGACCATCCCTTTTTTTCCTTTAAATTGAATATTGCGGCTTTGGATGTCAACCTGAATTATCTCGCCGTTTTTCTTTTTATGCCTAAAAATGCCCTGACGGGAAAATTGCGGTTGTGCCTTATATCTTACTAAAGATTCTTTAAGAAGATAAATATCCTCTACTGGCCTGATATCTTTTATTGTCATTGACAAAAACTCTGCCCTGCTATACCCATAATGTTTAATCGCCGCTATATTAACATCCAGGAATTGGGAAGAATCTACATCAAACACCCACATGGGCAGAGGACTT
>DASXMZ010000217.1:0-9795 GCA_036495385.1 Mucilaginibacter sp.
ATTAGCTTGGTTTTTAATTGCTGGCTATAAAAATCTAATATATAGGTTAAAATAACACTATTAATGCAATTGGCGTAAATGAGCAAATATTTGTCGATTTTAATCAAAAACATAATAAACCGGCCCGTTAACTTTGCTTGCCATTTGTTACTAAATACTTATAAATGAAGATACTTATTGTTGGCGCTGGGATTGGAGGATTAACAACGGCCTTGAGCCTGCACAAGGCGGGTTTTGAAGTACATGTTTATGAGTCTTCTGCCGAGATAAAAGCCCTTGGCGTAGGCATAAATATTTTACCGCATGCAATCAGGGTATTAACCAATCTTAATTTATTGGATGAACTGTTAAAGGTAGCTGTACCAACCAGCGAATTGTGCTACTTTAATAAATTCGGGCAAAGGATATGGCAGGAGCCAAGAGGCAAGTTTGCAGGCTATAACTGGCCGCAATTGTCAATCCATCGCGGCGCCTTGCAGATGGTACTTTTAAACGCCGTAAAAGCCGCCATCGGAGAAAATCATATTCATACATCCCATCATTTACAATATTGCGAAAACAAAAGAGACAAGGTTTCAGCGACATTTGTTGTAAAAGACACCAACGAAATAGCTGCCACTGTAGAGGGTGACCTATTAATTGGCGCAGACGGTATCCATTCAGTGGTGCGCAGGCAATTTTATCCCGATGAAGGGCATCCTAAATTTGCGGGTATAATGCTTCATCGCGGCACTTCGATGACGCGGCCATATCTTTCCGGCTCGTCGATGATTATGGCAGGAAGCACCGATAAAAAATTTATTGCCTATCCTATTTCCACAGAAATTGATGCAAACGGTAATCAACTGATTAACTGGATTGCAGATTTAAGGGTGTCCCCGGATATTCACCTGTCGCGCGACTGGAACAGGATGGCTGACAAGGACAAATTGCTGTCCGAGTTTTCATCATGGAAATTTGATTGGCTCGATGTGCCGCAAATAATCAGGGACGCCGAGGCGATATATGAATTCCCCATGTCGGACCGCGACCCTTTACCAGCATGGTCATTTGGGCGCATTAGCTTGCTGGGGGATGCAGCTCATCCTATGTATCCCATCGGCTCAAACGGTGCGTCGCAAGCCATCCTTGATGCAGAACGTTTAACGGAAGCATTAACACAACACGCTAATGCTGCGACTGCCCTTATCGCTTATCAAAATATCAGGCTACCGCAAACATCAAGAGTGACACTGCAAAACAGGCAAATGGGACCCGAAGGGGTTATGCAAATTGTGGAGGAACGGGCTCCCGATGGTTTTACAAACCTTTACAACGTAATCTCACAGGAAGAACTGGAGGCGATATCAACCCATTACAAAAAGATTGCTGGTTTTGAAAAAGAAGAATTGAACCAAAAAAAATAAATTAAATGGAACAGCCAGGCTTGCAATTTGCATTTGAAATACGCGTAAACGTTACCCCCGGAAAGCTGCTTGAATTGGGGTGGACGGCGAAGGGCGTACGAAAAATAGTGCCTATCCTGGGCGGAGAGTTTGAAGGCCCCGGGATAAAAGGGACCATTATGCCTGGCGGCTACGATTGGCAATTGATTCGTAAAGATGGTGTTGCCGAAATAGAGGCCCGTTATGTGCTGAAAACCGATGATGATGTTTTATTTACCATTGTTAATACGGGCTTGCGGCATGGCCCGCCCGAAACGATGAAACGAATAGCAAACGGAGAACTGGTGCATCCTTCGGAATATTATTTCCGCTCCATACCCATATTTGAAACCAGCTCTGATAAATACGATTGGTTAAACAGAAACGTGTTTATTGCAAACGGCATCAGGAAACCCGAACAAGTGCTCATCCAAGTTTGGATGGTACTGTAAAAATCGAATCAAATAATTGAAGGTCAGTCGAATATTTGTATTAAAAATAATACTTTTATAATTCGACAAAATCCTAAATGACTGCAACAATTACCAAGAACCGGATAACCTCCATTGATTTTCTTCGCGGTACCATTATGATCATAATGGCGCTGGACCATGTAAGAGATTATTTATATCGGGACTCATTTTTATACGATCCGCTTGATTTTAGCAAAACCAGTGGCATTCTGTTTTTTACCCGGTGGATAACCCATTTCTGCGCACCTATATTTATGCTGCTGGCGGGTTCTTCGGCCTATTTCATCGGGCAAAGGAAGACAAAAAATGAATTATCCGCCTTCCTTTTTAAGCGTGGTTTATGGCTGGTATTTCTCGAACTGATCGTAACCAATTTCGGCTGGAATTTCAATATCACCTTCCCAATGCTTTTGTTGATCACAATTTGGGCGCTTGGCATAAGTATGATTGTATTGGCGGGAATGGTTCAGTTGCCGAAAAAGTTAATCTTTGTTATTTGCATCATATTGGTAGCAGGCCATAACCTTTTAGATGGCATTAACATAACGGGCAATACGCTGCCTGCATTTGGCTGGGCGGTGCTGCATGCGCAGGCGGCCTTTTTCTGGCACAAAGAAATTATTTTGGTGGGTTATCCCATTATCCCCTGGATTGGTGTAATGCCATTGGGATACTTACTTGGCGAGTGGTATGCTAAAGGTTATAATACAGAAAAAAGAAAGAAAAATCTATTGATCCTCGGTGCTTCTTGTATTGTTCTTTTCATTGTATTACGTTACAGCAATCTATATGGCGATCCGCTGAAATGGAGCACACAAAAAGATGCGTTTTTTACTTTCCTCTCCTATCTCAACGTCACCAAGTACCCGCCGTCTTTACTATATCTTTTAATGACACTTGGAGGGGCCTTTTTATTCCTTTCATTTGCCGAGAAGGCTAAAGGCGCTGTGGTAAACGTTATCTCCGTATACGGCCGGGTACCGATGTTCTATTACCTGATCCATATTTATGTAATTCATTTAATAGCGATGGCATCATCCGCAATAACACAGGGCCAGAACTGGAAGATATGGATATTAGACAAACCAATATGGTTTACTCACGACCTGAAAGGGTATGGATTTTCGTTACCCGTTGCCTATTTTATTTGGATAGCGATAGTTATTGCAATGTACCCGCTATGCAAACGGTATGATAAGTACAAACAGACGCATAAAGAAAAATGGTGGCTGAGTTATTTGTAGAAGGAAGCCTCATAGTTAGTATACCCATCTAAAAAACAAGCTTTACCCCATTATACTAATTTTAAATTCACCCTTAATTAATCTTATAAATGAAAGGCAGTGAATTGTCGCTGCTACAAACACAGCAATCAAAATTAAGGGGCTAATATATCTCCAAAGATCAAATATTAAATGGTAATTAAATATGCCTTGTGTATCACGTATTAATACACTCAGTAAAAAATACCATATGATAAATTGAAAAGGTTTCGAGACTAATTTGCCTAAAATACCATCCTTTAATAATTTTTGAGGCCCGTCTAATTTATAACCTATTTTAAATTTCCTGCCCGCAAACAATAAAACAGGTATCATAATAGCACTCAATACCCATATAATCTCTGATAAAAAAATCACCTTATAGCGGACGTGGATAGCGATGTACCCTAATATCATAGAAATAAAAACTGTATAAATTACATAAGGAAATTTTAGATAAGAAAAAAAACACCGCCAATACTGCTTCCAAACTTCACCTGCAATGGCATTTCTACAATTTTCTTCCATCATCATTAAGCCGTTGTTACCGCCAAAGTCATCCATAATTATAGCATCAACCGTACTTGCAAAAAATTTTTCTTGTGGTCGTTCTTCTAAAGCAAGTAAAATATGATCATAAACTTCTTCGTAAGTTTCATGATATTTTAACACTGCACGCAAGTAGTCTTTTAAATATTGCATTTGCTCCTCATCAGGTTTCATTTATATTGTGTTGGGTTTAAGGTTCAATAACAGTTGTAATTGATTAACAAATAATCGCGCTTCATTCAATTTATCCGTAACTTCCTTACCACCTTGTTCTGTTATACGATAGTATTTGCGAACCCGGTTGTCGACAATTTCTGTAAATGTTTCCAGCAATCCTTCTGCTTCTAATTTATGCAAAGCAGGGTATAAGGCACCTTCGGTAAGGACGATATCGCCAGTAGTAATTTCTTTTACTTTTTGCGCAATCTCATAACCATACATTTGGCTATTATCTTCAAGTAACTTCAAGATAATGGTTTGTAAAGTACCCTTCAGCATTGGATTCGAACTCATCTAACAAAAATAACTAAAAATTTATTACATAACTTTATTAGGTATATTTATTTAAAGGTATACAATAGGCTTTCGAATCAATTTTACATAGATATAACAGGCATAACTATGAAACCGATATAGTTATTTGGGTTATAATTAATGCATCATACTAACTTTTGTGTGATGGCGTAGGTGGTAAGCTCCGCATTATTTTTAAGCTGCATTTTTTCAAGGATGCGGGCACGGTAGGTACTGATTGTTGGTTTTCCAAGACACAGTATGTTGGCTATCTCCGATACCGTTTTGCCCGAGGCAATCAAAAGCAGCGTTTGATATTCCCGGTCGGATAAAAGCTCATGCGGCTCCTTAGTTACGTCGTCATCCATCATTTCGAGAAATTTTTCTGAAAGGGAAGCTGACACATATTTCTTGCCATCCAAAATTTTATTGATTGCTTTTACAAGTTCGGCGTCTGCAGCATCCTTCGAAAGATACCCGGAGGCGCCCATTTTCAAAGCTCTCAGCGCTATTTGGTCTTCACTGTGAAAACTGAACATCAGGACAGGAATTTTTAGTTTCTCAGCTTTTATTTGCTTTAAAATGTCCAGGCCGTTCCGGCCGGGCAAATCAATGTCAAGTATCAAAATATCCCATTCGGTTTCTTTTATTTTTTGGAAAACCTCTGCGTAATTTATTGCCTCACCAAATTGCAAGACAGGGAATTCGCTGGCGCAAATCTGTTTTACACCCATCCTAATTGCCGAATGATCGTCAGCTATGAGAATTTTCTTTGCCATTTATGTTTAAATTAAATTCGATCAAAGTGCCTTTATCAGGAAAACTATTAATCTTCAGATCTGCACCGATAAGATTAGCACGTTCTTTCATATTCAATAACCCCATCGACAATAAATGATGCAGCTCATCAGCTTTAATACCTTTCCCATTATCAACGATCTTTATAGAAAGCACATCATCTGCGCATGCGATCCTGATGTCCATGGCCGTGGCTTCAGCGTGTTTGGTTATGTTCGTTAGTGCTTCCTGGCAAATACGAAAAATGTTGATTTCGACAGTTTTTGACAACGCAAGTTGCTCAATTCCAATATGAAGATGACTTTCGACGCCAGTTTTCTTTTCAAATTCACCCACAAGCCATTCTATCGCCGCAAACAATCCCAGTTTATCAATTAGGGCCGGCCGTAACTCATTGGCAATTTGCCGCAGAGATTGTATGCTGGTATTAACCTCGGTAACTATTGTATCTATAATTGGTTGCATCCGGCTGTCAGCATCTGCATTTTTTTTTAGCGAAGACAGGGACATCTTAATACCCGATAACTGTTGTCCAAATTCGTCATGGATCTCACGGGCTATGCGTGAGCGTTCTTCTTCCAAAACATCATTTAACCGCTTCGCAAAGCTCCTGGCTCTCCTTTCAGATATCTCCAGATCAGATGCTATTCTTTTACGCTCTATATTATAAACTATACTTTTATAAAGGGACAAGGAGGTTAGTTCGTCTTTTAAGATATAATCCGAAACACCCAGCGAAAGTGATTTTACGCCGAAAGAAAGATCGCTGTAACCCGTTAAAACCATCACCGGAATATTTAAACTAATGTCAATTATATCCTGTATAAGCGATATCCCGGTTTTATCCGGCAGCGAAATATCCAAAAGGATGATATCAAATAAATTATCTCCAGCCAACAGAATCTGCTTCGCTTCATGGTAATTTCTGGCATTGGAGATGACGGGGGCTTCAATTTGCTCCAGCAGAAACTCTTCAACCAGGGCAAAATCGCCCGGATTATCCTCTATTACCAAAATAGCATAATCACCTTTGTTGGGCATGTTCTCTTATTTAACAGGAATAGAAACGATATTAATCCAAAAGTCCTCAATCTTCATCATTGCCTTCATAAAATCAGTTACATCTATGGGTTTCGTTATGTAACAATTAACATGGTTCTTGTAAGATGTGAGTATATCCTTCTCTGATGACGAGGTGGTTAACATTATAACGGGTATGCTTTTATACTTTTCATTATTCTTAATATATTTCAATACCTCATGACCGCTCATTTTAGGCAGGTTTATATCCAATAAAACCAGGTCGGGTATTTCACTTTTATCAGTCAAACCCTCAAAGAAGTTTATTGCTCCCTTTCCATCTTTTATCGCAATTATTCTATTTACAATTTTACTTTCTTCAAAAGCTTCGGTTGTGAGCAGGATATCGCCTTCATTATCTTCTATCAACAAAATGTTTATAGCTTTCATGGTCTGTTATTTTTAAGATGATGAAATAAAAAGTGCCGCGATCTTCAACTATTGACTTCACCCGTATTCTTTCTCCACATTTTCAATAATTTTTTAGCTATTGCCAGGTCGATGCTGTGTCTGAATACACGTTTTTGTTATACGGGTGCTGAAAGATAATAAATATTTTATCAAATATTCTCTGGCGATACCAATCTCTTTATCTGCGATGACAAATTCAAATAGCAATTTTGTTTCACCGCAGGTAATTATCGGCGGCTCGTTTTGTCTTTGATATTTTAAACTATTACTTATCAAATTTAAAAAAAATTGCCGTACCAGAATTTTGTAAACCTACAATATGGGTAAATTCTAAAAGACGACAATTGCGTTTGATTCTTCAATATTCCACCGCTAAAGAGCAATTATCTTGTACATCAATTCGTTAAAACTCGAGATTTGTTTCAACGCCGTATCTAAAACCCTTATTAAACAATCGGAGGGATTTGTTATATAATACTTTAGCTCAGCAAGACACGTGTGACCTATTTGGGGACGACGTCTTTATTTAGAAAACCTCCAAATACAAGCTTTTCGGATACCACTTTTCAATAAGGAATCTTTTTCGTGATAATTATTCGGTTTGATGAATCCGAAAAATATTACATTCATAGCAGCTAGTGGTTCGCGCGGGAAATACAGCTCTTGCTGGTATCAAAAAAAAAAGCCCTCCTGAATCACTGGGAGGGCTCCTGATCATGCAATCTCACTTGTTGCATTTTGTTGACGAACGCTTCGGCTAAAAAACTATTTATTAATTTAATATCTTATGGACAATTATACGCAGCTACGCATAGTCCTTCTGTCGACGGAATCACGAAAGTACTGTAGTGTTTTGGTTGACAACGGTAGATAGTAGATTTTTAAACCCCGGCAAAATAGTTCAAGACTTGTCTCTGCGATGTATCTAAACCTTTATTAAAGAGTAACGAGGGTTTGTTATATAATGCTTTTTGTTATTTAACTGTCTTCGAAGTTGTCGCAGTTCTAAGGAGCAAGTTTTACGAATATGATCTATACTGCTTTCGGCAATAAATAATCAGCACGAAGATCGCACCAACAACATTTACGGTTAACTTTATGGGAGTGTTGGTGCAAAGCCTTTCTTTTAAAAAAGAACAGCACCCATCTTCAAGTGGGTGCCGTTATAACTAATTAACTGATCTTAAAAGAACGAACGCTGAAGATTTTTAATGTAAAATAAAATGGTCGGCTTTTTCAAGCTCTATATCGTTTATAAAATGGTCGATATCATGTGTTGTAATCCCCGGCATGCATATAATATGGGAAGATCCTGAATCAGTTGCCAGCTGCCATTTATCAATGATAAACTCGCTTGGTTCCGGGATGACAACGGTGATGGCGTTTTCGTTACGCCATGCATCAATACCGATTTCTAACAAACGCCTTTCGGTATACCTGGCCAATTCCAGGCAGGCTTCGTAGCGTTTACGCAGCCCATCTTTACCAAGGCTCTTAATTGCATGCCACATAAAAACGGGCGTGTGGCCATTTCTTGATCCTGAAATAGTGGTATCCAATGTCCCGATATAGCTCACCGATCGGGCAATCCTGTCGCGGTTTGCCTTTTTTACCAGAACAACACCGCAGGGCATCGGCGAGCCAAAAAACTTATGTCCGCTTATGGCAATACTGTCCGCCCCGTCCCCGAAATCAAAAGAGGGTCTTGGATTCATGAAACTTGCATAGCTACCGGCAAGGGCTCCGTCACAATGTATATAAGAATTGCTTACCGCGTTATCTTTAAGTATGGCTTTAATCTTTCCCACATCGTCACGACCTTCGGTCATTGTTGTTCCCAAATTGGCCAGAATGATCACAGGCATGTGCCTGTTCATTTTGATCATATGGTTAAGGTCTTCGTAATCCATTTCTCCGGACTTTTGAGAGCGGATCACAATAGCCGGCATATTAAGCAAATGAATATTTTTCTGAACGCTATAATGAGTAGCCTCTGAATAATAGACCATAGCTTTGGGGTATAATTCCCTTGCAAGGTAAAGGCCGTATAAATTCCCTTCGGAACCGCCGTTAGTTACGTATCCCCACCATTCGTCCGGCTTTGCCCTAAAAAGTTCCGCAAAAAAAGATAATACCTCTAATTCAAAAGTGCGCGAGGCAAGCGTATAGGTTGATGGCACGAATGGGTCGCCCACGTTATTTAAAGGATACTTCAAAAGCGGCAACAGATCGGTGTAATCAAAATCCATATTTACAGGATAGCCTATACAAGATTTAACTTGCGCATCCAGTTGGTTGAAATACTTGGCTAAAGTAAGCCTATCCTCTTTTTTGAGTAACTCCACTTCTTCTATGTTTAATTTTATTTTATTGTTTGCCAAACAATTTTAGGCCGCTTTTCAAATAGTCCAGGTAGGCTACGGGGTCATAGTTAGCTCCCTGGGGCGAAACCAGCGGCTGTTGTGTCGCTGGATCGAGCAGTACATAAAATGGCTGAGAATTCGATAAAAACTTATTGGTTTGTAAATAGCTCCATTTGTTACCTATAGTTTTTATGGCTCGCCCCCCGGGTGTTACACTTTGTTCGCTAAAAGCAAGATCCGTTTTGTCATCTACATATAGTTGAATCAGCACGTAATCTTCATTAATGATCTTATGGTTTTGCTTGTCGGTCCATACCGTTTCTTCCATTTTACGACAGTTCACGCAGGCGCGGCCCGTAAAGTCAATCATTACTGGTTTATGTACTTTATTAGCGTAAGCTATCCCCTCATCATAATCGAAAAACGGATTAAGCCCTTGTGGTTTGTCAAATACCGAGGCATATTTATGGGGTTTTGCGTCTGCCTCATGATTATTGGAATTTTGTCCGATAATGGAAAGGTCGAAATCTTGTGTAGCTTTCGGCGGCAAAAACGCACTTACAGATTTAAGCGGCGCGCCCCATAAACCCGGAACAAGGTACACGGTAAATGATAATACAATGATAGCCATGTATAAACGGGGTACTGAAATATGATTCGTTTCGCTATCGTGCGAAAATTTTAGTTTACCCAGCAAGTAAAAGCCACCCAATGCTGATATGATTATCCACAGCGCTAAAAATATTTCCCTGTCAAACAAATGCCAATGGTAGGCAAGGTCAACATTTGATAAAAACTTAAGTGATAACGCCAACTCAAGAAAACCCAATACCACTTTAACACTATTGAGCCAACCACCCGACTTTGGTAATGATTGCAAAAGCGATGGGAACATAGCAAAAAGAGCGAACGGTATAGCCAG
>DASXMZ010000218.1:0-2043 GCA_036495385.1 Mucilaginibacter sp.
AGCGGTTAGTAAGCCAGAACGGGTAGTAGCACCAACCAGGGTGAACGGATTCAGCGATATTTGTACGGAACGTGCATTTGGGCCGCTCTCCAGCATGATATCTATTTTAAAATCCTCCATTGCAGAATACAGATACTCTTCAACCAGCGGGCTAAGACGATGGATCTCATCTATAAACAAAATGTCGCCGGTTTCAAGGTTAGTAAGCAAACCTGCAAGGTCGCCAGGCTTGTCCAAAACAGGACCGGAAGTAATTTTGATGCCCACGCCCATTTCGTTGGCAATAATGTGTGAGAGGGTAGTCTTGCCCAGCCCGGGAGGACCATGCAGTAATACATGGTCGAGCGCCTCGCCGCGTTGACGGGCCGCCTGTACAAAAACCTTTAAATTAGCTAATATTTTATGCTGACCGGTAAAATCCTCAAATGCCTGCGGACGCAGCACCTTTTCAATGTCACGTTCGGCAGGGGAGAGGCGTTCACTATCGGGGTTCAAATGCTCGTTCATCGTTTTTTATTTCGGATTTCGGAATTTCGATTTCGGATTTATTTTTATTTCAGAATTTCGATTTCGAACTTGAAATTTCCGACTGAATTTAGTCGAGGAACTTTAATTTATTCTGCAATCCGAAATCGAAATTCCGAAATCCGAAATCAACCTTCAGGATATTTCCTGAAAATACTGTTTATCCTCATTTGAATTACGCCAAAAAATGCTTCCCTGAAAATACTTGTCGACATTTTTGAGGTACCAAGCGTGCGGTCGGTAAATATGATTGGAATTTCAACCAGCTTAAAGCCGTGTTTTACCGTGGTGTACTTCATTTCAATCTGGAAAGCGTATCCAACGAATTTTATCTTATCCAAATTTACAGTTTCTAATACTTTACGTTTATAGCACATAAAACCCGCAGTAGCATCGCGAATATTTATTCTTGTTATAAAACGCACATAAGCCGAAGCAAAATAGCTCATTAACACCCTGCTCATGGGCCAGTTAACAACATTCACCCCTTTTACATACCTTGATCCTATGGCTGCGTCGCCACCTTCCATGCAAGCCTGTCGTAATCTCAGCAGATCATCAGGATTGTGGGAGAAATCGGCATCCATTTCAAAAATATAATCGTAGTTCCTGGCAATTGTCCACTTAAAGCCGTGTATATAGGCTGTGCCAAGTCCCTGTTTGCCTGCTCGTTCCTCCAAAAAAAGGCGCTCCGGGAATTCTTCCTGCAATTGCTTTACGATATTTTGGGTACCGTCGGGTGATCCGTCGTCAATGATCAGTAAATGAAAGTCATGAGGTAAAGAAAATACCTTACGGATCATCCGTTCGATGTTTTCTTTTTCATTATAAGTTGGGATAATAACTACGCTATCTGGCACCGAACGAAATTTAGATAAATAGTCGGCTAAAATAGTTGATTTCCGGCGGCATTAAAAATAAAAATGGCAGTAAAATAATAGTTATTGAACTGCCACTTTTAAATATTTTGATTATAAATTATTTGTATCCGAAATAACCTGGTTTTCAACATACGGGTCAGTTATATAACTGCGTTCTTTTAACCTCGGGGCCACGAACAAAAATGCAATGATGAAAAGAACAATAATGCTGATGAAGAACCATTCGTAATTTGCTCCTTGCAGGTGGGTTGCAAAAAAACCGCCCTCGGCAATACGACCATTAACAAATGCTGTAAATAAATTGCCCAAAGCAACAACTACGAACCATATTCCCGACATTGTACTTTTCATTGATTTTGGGGAATTTGTATACGCATATTCAAGACCGGTTATTGAAACTAAAACTTCGGCTGCCGAAAGTATTACGTAAGCAAAAACCTGCCACCAGATTGTTGGCGAACCGCCTGCGTCAATGTTTGTTTGTATAAGAGCAATAATAACAAAAGATAGCGCCGTTAAAACAAGTCCGGCTCCCAATCTTCTTAAGGGAGTAGTTTTAAGCCCTATTTTATCAAGTGCTGGATATAGCCAATAATTAAAGAGCGGTATGCAAATTAATAAGAACACCGGGTTAAAC
>DASXMZ010000219.1:0-4835 GCA_036495385.1 Mucilaginibacter sp.
AGCGGCGCTCCCCATTTAACACCCGCTAACCTGAAAACGGCCGTTATCAGTGAACCGACTAAACTTATGGCAACAAAGAATACAAAATTTGAAATGTAAATGCCCCATGAAACATAATCGCGCATGTTGGTAACTACTAAACCGTACCTTAATTGACGATAATAAGCATATATGCCTACCAAGCAAATGGCGGTCAATATGCTGACAAATATCCTTCCGCTATTTTTGAATTTTCTGGGCAGCAGATCCTGGATTATTTCCTCGTCTTTTGCTATTGAAATTGTATTTTCCACTTTTTTATTTATTTACATTATGAATTTTCTGTTTTATCGTTTTCAAGCCCCGATTCAAATGGGAAGTTTCTGCCTACAGGAGGCAGATAATAAACACTTGGCTTGGTTCCCAAGTCTTCCATCAATCTGTAACCGGCTTTGTCCCGTATTAATTCACTGAATCTGAACGTTTCTGCTCCATTGGTAACTGAATCTTCATTCATATCGCCGAAAAAGAAAGTACCGTTGGGACAAGCAGAAACACAATGCGGTAACATACCCATACGGGTCATGTCGGCGCAAAAATCACATTTGCCAACTGTTCCTTTCTTTTGCGGGATACTGGTTTCGCATGAATAGGGCTGATTTGCAACCTCCGCCGGAATTTCCGGTGCACCCCAATTGAATACCCTGGTTGAGTAAGGGCACGCAGCCATACAAAAACGGCAACCGATACAACGGTCGCTGTCTATCAAAACAATTCCGTCTTGCCTTTTAAATGTCGCATCAACAGGGCAAACTTTTACGCACGGAGGCTCGTCGCAGTGCATGCAGGTAGTAGGTTCCCAGTACGGTGCGGTATGTTCTGCTTCCTTCATCGGATATACTTTAATCCAGTTTTCGCCTGGATTTAATTCGTGTGCATGGTTACAGGCGGACTGGCATTTCTTCAGATTTTTACATCTGGAAAGGTCAATAACCATGACAAATTTTTTACCTGGAATACCGATCCTGGCTTCACTGTTTGACACTGGCGGTATATGTGGCACAGGTTTTAAAAAGGCTTCATCTACTTCAATTTCTTCTCCGTCCACAGAAAGTAGTTTTACTTTTTTGCCCGATGCTTTTACCTGGTCATCAGCTGCGGCTTCAAAAGGGTCTTTTTTTGATGAGCATCCTGCCGCGAGACCTGTAGCCGCTAAGCCTGCCAAAAGGAAATCTCTTCTCGATCTATTTTCTTGTTCCATTTCTTTTATTTGAAAATTTGTTATACTATTTTTTGATCCAATGCTGCAACTCGCCATTGGTCACCTTTCTTCTGTCGGCGGTGATCAATGACTCATCGATCTCCACCAGCCTGCCATCCTGTGTCAGCATTTTAACGGTCTCCTTGGCGTTTACTGTGTTTTGTATCGTTTTTCCTTTGCTAAAAAGCGGCAGACCTGTGACTTTTGCAATGGCAGCGAGTGCGGTTAATATGCCTGCTCCCCAGACAAACTTTCTTCGTGACGGCGATTTTTCGAAAACGGTGTTTTTGTAATTATCCATAATATTTGTCTTGAAATTGGTATGAAGGTAGAGCGATCATGGCACATACCCAGTGATCTGCGACAGGGAAAAAAGTGATTAAAATCACTAAAGAAATAACAATAAAATTTTGGAAATCAAAATGTTGTGGCGTTTGTTTGTAATCAAGGAACAGAGACTTTCACCAATCCAATATTGTCATTAAACAGCGGCTTTGACTCCCTTAATAAAAATGCCTCTTTTAAAGAAAGGATCGCCTTTTTGCCGGGGCTTTTGAAACATTTTTTAAGATGGATCAACACTTTATCGCCTTTCTGCATTACTGCTTTATTCTCCGGCGAACCGACTATTTTCTCTAATGCCACAATTTTCGATTTTCCTGATAAGGCATTATCCCCTTTATTCGTAAAATCAATGGAATCGGGTACGATTTTAATTTCATAGTTGGCCTGGCTCACTATAAGCAATTCGGCATAAAGGCTATCGTGTTCGCATAAGCTCTTCATCCAGATATTTAAACCAGTGACGGCAAGCTCCTGATGGGTTACAAATGCAAACGGCTGATCGCCCGGGTTCAACGTTTCAAGGTACTCGCCCTCGTTTTGGGCAAAGTTGGTTTCGGTATTAAATGAATACCCTATGAACGGGGTACAATTAGTGCTGATGTAGGTCTTATAATCATTTTCCGTTAATTTGGCGTTTAAATCGACAGATGACATTTTTTCGTCACCCTGTACTTTAAAGAAAACAGAAACGTTGTACTCCAATTTAATATGCCCTTGTTTTCCCGTCAACTGGTGAACTTTTATGTCATTTACGGGATTGAATTTAACAATTATAAGCGTATCCCCGCCTGGATGAAGCCCGATCTGCTTTATATTACCGTTATTAGGGAAAGACCTTAATCCGCCCCGGGTAAACACGGTAACTTCCTCTATAGTAATGGATTTTGTACAATGATTGGTCAATCTTATTTCGGCTGATAACTCCTGACTTTTAACATTTGCAGAAAGGTTCAGGTTAGCTGACAAAAACTCAGAGCTTTCAGTTACCGGGATATAATTCAAATATCCTTCGGTTCTTTTTAAATCAGAGTTTGAATTGCAGCCAAAAACAATTAGGGGAAGGAGTATGAGTAAAGATAGCTTCATGCGGGTTTTTTTAATATAACAAAGGCCTGAACCAAGTCAAGCCTTTGTTTTTGACCGTATATTGTTATTTTTTCAAGGTGCGCATGTAGTTTACCAGGGTCCAGATATCTTCCGGATCCGGGATCTTCTTTTTAAAGCTTGGCATATCATCACGGCCTTCGGATATTTTGTAGAAAAAAGCGCCATCAGACTGCGCTTGCAAAGCAGCCGCGGTCAGGTCCTGGGGTTGTGTTTTCAACTGCGCAGCTTTGGAACCATCACCGAGTCCTGTTTTTCCGTGACATGACGAGCAGTGCAAATTCCACAATGCCTTGCCGGCAGAAATGGATTCTTTATCGGCTTTTACCGGATTGGGCATTTTCGCATTTTTTTCGGGAACAGGCCATGGCTTCGTTTGCTGGATACTGGTGAATGCGAAACTCATAATGCTTACAGCTACTAGAGAGGCCGCTAATGTTAGTTTTCTTTTCATGAATGTATAAATTGGGGGTTAATAATTAAAGTTGTAAATTAATTGTCGATTTATATTATTATTTAAAAGTTCCACAGCCTGGTTATGTTAAATCCGATTACGAACATGCCTCCCTTATATTTAGTGCCATCCGTTTGTGTATAACCAAACGGGCTGTTGGTATTAAA
The DNA here is from genome assembly GCA_036495385.1 of Mucilaginibacter sp. GTDB lineage: Bacteria > Bacteroidota > Bacteroidia > Sphingobacteriales > Sphingobacteriaceae > Mucilaginibacter. The sequence goes on from DASXMZ010000219.1 coordinate 3,311, forward strand.
GAAACTGTTTTTTTCCGGGTTGAGCATGGAATAATTACCCATAAATATTTGAAATGTATGACCGCTTGTGCTAAACTCAAACCCGAAAGCTAAATTTGGGCTTGGGTTATTAGTCGGTTGCGGCGTAATAGGCTGATCATAGTCAACTATAATAGCTGTTGATTCTCCAATCTTACATCTTCCGGCAAATGAAATCCCAAATTGATCGTGTTTCATTTCTTGAAATATGGTTACTCCGGTACTATCATTTTTTGTTATGTAACCTGGCACCGAATTTTGGTGGGAAAGGTTGGGCGATACCTGCAATGATAACTTGTCATTAAACTTCCTCGAAATAATGATTGAATTAAAGGAAGATAAACGATCTGTTTGGTGTTGAAAAAGACTATTAGTCTTATCCGCCCTGGTGTCATAGGACAAATCTCCGTAATAAGTGACGCTGACAGGGTATAACCCGGGAGTTTGTTTTAGGATAGCATATTTAAGGCTGCCATCCAACAACTCGTCGTATTTATTAAGACCGACGCCTACATAAAGGTTGTTGATGGGAGCATAAGCGACTCCTAACCGGATGTTAGAAGAAGCAAATAGTCCCCATAAATCACTGTACCCATTGTTTACCGTTCCAAACCTGTGTTGAATATCAAATTCAAAGGTTCCTTTTACAGGCACCATTGAGGTTTGCTCGTCAATGATCCAGACACTTTGGAAAGTATTTTTCACCGGTCGGGATTTGACAGGTGAAGCCGTTTCTTTGGCTACAGTTGTACTGTCCTGCGCATATAGGTTTGTCGAATGCAGAAACAAACCACAAACCAGCCATATAGGTAATATGCGCGGGAAGTTTGCGAAATTTATTTTTAGTTTCACTTTATTTTTTTTAAGGTCCATTAATTATTAAGAGCGCCGGTTCTGATCCAATCATAGATCTTCTGTCTGTCCGCAGCATTGGGCAAATGTTCTTCCATATTTCCATTGATCATTTGATAGACTATGCTTTGACTTGGGAAACTGATATTTACAAATCCGCCGTTAACCAGGCTATTATATGATACGGCTGTTTCCAGATCAGGTGCTTGTGAACCGGCAACATGGCAACCTGACTTGGCGCAATTGGTGTTTAAAAGCGGGGCGATATCCTTACTGAAACTATACTGTTTTGGTGGGGCATTCGGGTCAGCGCCGGCGACGGGCAATACCACATCTTTATAACACCCGGTCAAACTTACTCCAATTACAACCAAGAGGGTCGCAAATATTATTATTGCTTTCATCGTATTTCGTGTTTGTGATTATTGGTTATTAAAGTTTGCACTAACCTGAATAGTGATTACATCGGCAACATTAGTGCTTGTAATGCCAAAATCTGCTTTATTTATCTGAAAATCCAAGACCAGTCCAAACTCACTATGTGTCCCAGAAACGGCTTCCGGCACATAGCTTAATTTGCCTGTAATTGATTCCGTAAGCGGCGCTGATAAGCCGCCTTGCCATGTAAAATTAAAGGTCGCGATATAACCACTGC
>DASXMZ010000220.1:0-13462 GCA_036495385.1 Mucilaginibacter sp.
GGCCCATATCCCGGGCTTTTGGACTTTCAAACCATCGCTGAAAGGTTTTTTGAAGCTCACAAAAAGCAGTGCCGATGTTGAGACCAAATGCTTTACAGCAGGAAGCGCCAACTGCGACTGTTCATTTTTGGTATATGGAATGAGCGATATCCCGGCATTTATTGAAGAGGATTACATGACCTCGAAAAATAATTATTTATCTACGATAAATTTTGAGCTTGAAGAGTTTATTAATCCTTATACAGGCACGAAAACAAAGTGGACAAAAGAATGGAAAGATATTGATTTTCAGCTGAAAAAGGAAGATGAGTTTGGTGGTCAATTAAAGAAGAAGAGTTTATTTAAAGATAGAGTTGTACCTGTAATTTCGGGAAAAACCGATGACCTTGATAAAGCTAAGGCAATTTACGTTTACATTCAAAAACTATTTAAGTGGAACAATGATCGTGGTATATACAGTTCTGATGGACTAAATAAGGCGCTTGACAGCCACAGTGGTAACGACGCGGATATTAATCTTTCATTAATTTCCGCCTTAAGTTCAGTGGGTTTAAACACCGAGGCTGTTTTACTTTCAACACGCGATAACGGCAAAATAAATACCTTATATCCTGTTGTTAGTGATTTTGACTACGTAGTGGCGAAAGTTAATATTAATAATCAAAGCTACCTTTTAGATGCTACAGATCCTCTGCTTCCTTTTGGAATGTTACCACTTCGTTGCCTCAATGACCAAGGTCGGGTATTCAGCCTTGATAAACCTTCTTATTGGATGGACCTGAACGTACCACAAAAGGAATCAACTACCTGTACAATGGATTTAACATTGCTGGATAATGGCAAGCTAAAAGGTACCATAACCAATTATTTTATGGGCTATGAAGCCTATGAAAAAAGGGTTGCGATCAAAAAGTTCAACACGATGGATGAGTATGTGGAAGATCTTTATTCCAAGTCGCCAAAAGTGAAAGTATTAAAATCAGAGATCAACAACATCGACAGTTTGGACCTGGCTATAACGGAAAAGTATGAAGTAGAGATAACCGTTTTTGATAAAGCAAATGCAGACAGGTTAAGTTTCAACCCATTTTTTCTGACGAAAATAGATGAAAACCCTTTTAAGCTGCTGGAAAGGTCGTACCCGGTTGATATGGGTGTGCCAAAGGATTACAGGATCATTTTGACAGTAAAACTGCCGCCGCAATATGCCGTCGATTCACCTCCGCAGATTGTTGCCGTAGCCCTGCCCAACGGTGGCGGAAAGTTTTTAACTGAGTATGAGACGGACAATAATTCATTTACATTTTCACATGTCATCAAGTTCAATAAATCCGTTTATAGCCCGGAGGAGTATCCATACCTGAAAGAGTTTTACAACAAAATTATCCTATCCGAAAAGGCAGAAATGATTTTTAAGAAAAAATAATGAGATCAATTATATTAACTACATGCCTTTCGGTGACCTTTTGTTTTGCAAATGCACAACAAAATTATGATGCAAGTCTCATTTCGAAAGAACTTTTACCGTATGCAAGTGCAGTGGTGAGAACCGACGAACTCACGGTGGAAGTACAGGATTTAGGCAACACAGTGGTACACGCTAAATTTGCGGTAACCATTTTAAATAAAAATGGTGATCACATGGCCGATATTCAATTAGCACACGATAAAAGCCAGACAATAAAGTTTGTTAAAGGAATTGTATATAATGAATTTGGCAAACCTGTAAGCAAATTTTCGGAAAGTGATTTTGCCGATAATACTGCATGGGATGGCTTTTCGCTGTTTCAAGATACAAGAATTAAAAGTTTTTCTCCCTCCATTGCTGAATATCCTTACACAATTGCTTACGAGTATGAGCTGCGATTAAAACAATCATTGGATTTTCCTAAATGGGTATCGGCAAACAGCTTCGGCGTTGCCGTTGAAAAAAGCGTTTTCACTTTTATCTGTAAGCCCGATTTTAACATCAGGTATAAGGAAAAAAACTTGTCAGAAAAGGTGAATATCGCAACAAATAATAAAGGCTTAAAAACTTATGACTGGGAGGTAAGCAACCTTAAAGCCGTTAAATATGAACCTTTTAGTCCGCACGAAAATAATTATTTTAAAAGCATAGAAGTTGCGCCTGAGAAATTTATGTATTACGGCATCAGCGGGTCATTTACTAATTGGAAAGAACTGGGTAAATGGGAATATGATAAACTGTTGGCCGACCGCCGATCACTTCCCTGGGAAACAGTGGAGCACGTAAAGGAAATAACTAAGGACATTACCGATCCCAAATTAAAAGCTAAAAAAATATATGAATACATGCAGGATAAAACGCATTACGTAAGCGTACAGGTTGGAATTGGCGGAAATCAACCCTTTTTAGCTTCAGATGTCGACCAGCAAAATTACGGTGATTGTAAAGCGTTGGTTAATTATACCCAGGCCTTGTTAAAAGCAGTTAATATTGACTCGTACTATTGCGTTGTAGAGTCGGGAAGGGATTATAAGGTAAGCCTGATGGATGACTTTGCGAGCATGGAGCAAGGCGATCATATAATTCTATGTCTACCATTTAAAAATGATACTACCTGGGCCGACTGCACCAGTCAGACGATACCTTTTGGATATTTAGGTGATTTCACCGATGATCGGTTGGTGCTTGCCTGTACTCCCGAAGGAGGTAAGTTGATGCGCACGCCGAAATATACTTTTAAAGATAATTTAGAAAGCAGAAAAGCAAGTTTTATACTTAGTGAGGCGGGAGAATTATCAGGCAACATGCGTACTATATTTAAAGGAACCAATTACGATGAAAGGGACGAACTGGTAAAAGAATCGCAAAAGGAACAATATAAAATATTAAAAGAGATTTACCCGATCAACAATATGGAGATTGAAAACCTGGATTTAAAACAGGATAAAAGTTTTGATCCCACGACAACGGAAAACATAAAACTGAATGCCCGTGACTATGCTTCGTTAACTGATGGCAAATATTACTTCCAGCTAAACCCGGTTAACCGTATAACGAGGCAGCCGCCAAAGCAGGTACGCGCCCGTATAAACAATGTTTACATAAACCGGGGATATACGGATGAGGATGAAGTGACCTATACCATTCCTGCTGGCTATCGCCTGGAAAAAGTTCCTTTAAACCTTTCCATAAATAAACCATTTGCAAACTTTACCTCTACAATGGAGTTAAAAGGCAACCAGTTAACATACAAACGCAAATTTCAGCTGATTGACGGTACTTATAACAAGGATACCTACCAGGATCTTGTGGATTTTTACCAGGATGTGGTTGACGCGGATAATTATACGATTACCCTTGTAAAAGGCTCTTAATCTATTTGCGGAAATAGCTTATAATTATTATGCCGAGTATTATGCCCACAACCATTATGATATAAAGCAAAACCTCATTGCCGGCGAATTTTTTATATTTTGTCCAGAAAGAGTAGTTTTCTTTGGGCTTTTCCATGTTTTGGCAAAGTTATCTAATAAAACCAAAAAAAATGCTTTGACGACTGTTTTGTTATTTGCCCCCATTCGAGTTTGCTGCTGTATCCGGAATCACGGACCCGCACCGGGAAAAATATTTATAAGTATATGGATCGTGAAGCCGGGTAATCATCACCCCTTTTGTTGAACTCGCATGCACGTAATAACCATTTTGGAGGTAAACGCCAACGTGACTGAACTTCTTTCCGTCATAGTCAAAAAACACCAGGTCACCTTCAATAAGCTCTTCTTCGTATTTACGTTTTATAGCATTCACCTGCTGACCGGTTGAGCGCGGAACATTTATGCCATAAACCTGTTGCTGCAGCAATTGCACCAACCCCGAGCAGTCTATACCGTCTTTATCTTCTCCGCCAAATTTGTACGGAGTGCCCATCCACTGATCTATAAAGGCATATAAGCGGCCATTCTGTATTTCACTTTTGTCGATATTCAACATAACGGAGTACTTTTCCGCAATCGACATTTGCGGCTTCACAATCTCACCAGGCTGGCCCTTGAGCACAGCTTTTTTGGTATGACAAGAGGAAAGAATAACGATGGAACAAAATAAAATATAACACAGGTAATGTATTTTACGCATAATATAAAAATACGTTCAAACGGCTCTTGAGGTTACCGGGATATTGTTAACATATTAACATTGATTGAGTCTGGAAGTCCGAAAGTCGGGAAAGTCCGGAAGACTGAAAGAAAAGAAGAAGCAAGAGGTCAGAAGTCTGAAGTCAGAAAGGAAAAAATCGTATCACTGATTTTACAAATCCGAAATCGAAAATCCGAATTTCGAAATCCTAATACCTTCTTCTCATAACCCTTACCAATTGCCTGTGTCTCCGGGCTTCATAAAAGTCATTAACTACTAATATGGCGTGAATGATTCCAGGGATCCAAAACAGTAGAGTGAGAATGATATTTAATATTAATGAGCCAATACGGCCTGTGGTGAGTACCGCGGCAGGCGGGAACAGGAAACAAAGGAAATAGCGCATAATCATATTAATATTAAGTTATAATTCAGATAACTAAAATACGATTTTGTTACGAAATATTTGTCTGAACTATGATTTATAGGATTTATAGATTACAGGATTTTTTTAAAATGTGATCCAGATAGCTATTGGACGAACTCCGAAACGCAATTGCACATTCTAAAATCTCACCGTCATCCAAATCCGAAATCGAACATCCGAAATCCGAAATCAAACTAACCTTTTATCACCCGCTGTATCTCGTCCAGTTTCATTAAGGCTTCTACAGGTGTCAGGGTGTTTACGTCAAGGTTATTAAGGGTGTCGCGTATTTTTACCAGCACCGGGTCGTCGATGGAGAACATCTGCATTTGTACCGCTTGTTTTTGCACTTTGCGGATGCTTTCTTTTATATGCTCCCCCCCTGTCCGCTCGGCCTCCAGTTTTTTAAGGATTTCGTTGGCGCGGCTCAACACTTTTTGTGGCATGCCGGCAAGCTTGGCTACGTGGATACCAAAGCTATGCTCACTGCCACCGGGAACAAGCTTCCTTAAAAAAATGATCTGCTGCCCTACTTCTTTTACAGAAACATTATAGTTTTTGATGCGGTTGAAGGTATTGCTTAGTTCATTCAACTCATGGTAGTGGGTAGCGAACAAGGTTTTCGCCCTTGCCTGGGGCTGGTTGTGTAAAAATTCGGCAATCGACCATGCTATCGAGATACCGTCATAGGTTGATGTTCCGCGGCCAATCTCATCAAGCAGGATTAAACTCCTGTCCGACAGATTATTAAGAATACTGGCGGTCTCGTTCATCTCCACCATGAAAGTAGATTCGCCAGAGGTCAGATTATCTGATGCCCCTACCCTGGTAAATATTTTATCGACAAGACCGATAGAAACAGCCTTAGCGGGCACAAAACAGCCCATTTGCGCCATCAATACAATAAGGCCTGTTTGTCTTAGTAGTGCGGATTTACCTGCCATGTTTGGCCCTGTAATGATAATGATCTGCTGCGTTTCCGAATCCAGATAAACATCATTGGTGATATAAGTCTCGCCAAGCGGCAGGTTTTTTTCTATTACAGGATGCCGCCCTCCTTTTATGTCAATAACCCGGCTGTCGTTTATCTCCGGTTTAACGTAGTAGTTCTTAATAGATATGGTTGCAAAGTTGAGCAGCACATCCAAACGGGCAATTAGCTGTGCGTTCAATTGGATAGGCTTGATGTATTCGGCAAGGGAATACAGCAAATCGTTATAGAGCCGGGTTTCAAGCGCAAGTATTTTTTCTTCGGCGCCTAAAATCTGTTCCTCATACTCCTTCAATTCCGGCGTAATATAGCGTTCGGCGTTTACCAGCGTTTGTTTGCGGATCCAATCCGATGGCACTTTATCCCGGTGACTGTGGGTAACCTCCAAATAATAACCGAAAACATTATTAAAAGACACCTTCAACGACGGTATACCCGTAGCTTCTGCCTCCCGCTTTTGTATTTCCAACAAGTAGCCTTTGCCGCCGAAAGCAATCTTACGCAGCCTGTCCAGTTCTTCATTAATTCCCTCGTTCATCACGCCGCCTTTTATCAGCATTACCGGGGGTTCGGCGCTCAATTCCCTTTCAATTTTATCGCATATCAGCGAACAGGGATTTAATTGCGCGCTGATGGCTTGCAAGGGCAAATTGGCGGAGGTTTCTCCTACCTTCTTAATAACATCTATTGCACTAAGTGCCTTTTTCAGCTGACAAACTTCACGCGGGTTTGCTTTTTGAAGGCCGATTTTCGAGATCAGGCGTTCAAGGTCGCCTATAAGGCGGATATTTTGTTTCAGATTTTCCCGCAGCTCTTCGTGCTCAATCAGGAACTCCACTACGCCGAGACGGTCGTTAATCGGCTTAATTTCTTTTAACGGCATCACTATCCACCTGCGCAGCAAGCGCGCGCCCATAGGCGAGCAGGTTTGATCCAGCACATCAACAAGCGTTAACGCATTTTCGTTAGCTGAACCCACCAGCTCCAGGTTGCGAACACTGTAACGGTCGAGCCATAAGTATCTGTCCTCTTCAATACGGCTTATGGCCGAAATATGCTGCAGGTTCCGATGTTCTGTCTCATTCAGATAATGCAATGCCACGCCCGCAGCCACTATACCCAGGTTCAGCTTATCGATGCCAAAGCCTTTAAGCGACTTCACGCCGAAATGTTTTAGCAGCACTTCGGTTGCGTAGTCGCCACTATAAGGCCACTCGTCGAGGGTGTAGGTATAAAAGCGGTCGCCGCCGAAAGCATTTTTAAAATCATGCTGCCGGCTCTTAGGATAGATCACCTCGCTCGGCGAATAACTTTGCAGCAGCTTATCGATATAATCATAATTACCCTGAGCGGTTAAAAACTCGCCTGTGCTAATATCGATCAAAGCAATACCAATGCTGTTTTTTTCAAAATAAAGCGAAGCAAGGTAGTTATTGCTTTTTTGATGAAGGATGTTGTCATTGGTGGCGACGCCGGGTGTAACCAGCTCGGTAACACCACGTTTTACAATGGTTTTAGTAGCTTTGGGATCCTCCAGCTGATCGCAAATGGCAACTCTTTGGCCTGCCCTCACCAGCTTCGGTAAATAAGTATCAAGGGAATGATGCGGAAAGCCTGCCAGTTCAATGTGGGTAGCCGCTCCGTTGGCGCGCCGCGTAAGCACTATGCCCAAAATACCGGCGGCTTTAATGGCATCCTCGCCAAAGGTTTCGTAAAAATCACCCACCCGGAACAACAGTAAGGCGCCGGGATATTTTACCTTAATAGCATTGTATTGCTGCATTAACGGCGTCTCTTTGATAACTTCCTTTGCCAACCAGTTTACTCCTTTTTAATAGATTGGTAAAGTTAACGCATTGCACCATGTTTACCCCGATTGTGGAAAATTTGGCTATTTGTGGATTGTTATTATACGCGGCGGAATCACATCGTCAGGGCAAATTTTCATTGTAAATTGTATTACCCTTTTTGATTTACATTGGCGAATTGCGTAAAAACCGCTTGTAAGATTGCGTAATTACCCCGGCAATCGTCCCCTCTACTTTCTTTTATTTTGCAAGAGGTTACACATCAACATTTTACTACCACCTTTAATATAAATATTAATTGTTAATTAAATTTTTAACGTTATGAAAAGAATCAACAACTTATTATTGCTGATAACAGCTATTATGTTATTTGCTTCTTCGTGCGGAAAAGATGGTGCCATGGGCCCGCAGGGGGCTACGGGAGCCACCGGTCCTCAAGGCCCTGTAGGCCCCGCCGGGCCGGCCGGTGCAAACGGGCAAAATGGAAGCGTTATATACAGCGGCACAACGGCTCCGCCTGCTGCAACGGGCGCCATCGGCGACTTTTACCTTAACCTCAATACTGGTTTGTTGTACGGCCCAAAAACCGCGGCAGGTTGGGGAACCGGTTTTTCTCTCATTGGTCCAGTCGGACAGGCAGGTGCCACTGGCGCGATGGGCGCCACAGGGGCTGCCGGAAATACTATATTAAGTGGCTCGGGAGCGCCTTCAACTACATTAGGTAAAAACGGCGACTATTACCTGGATATTTCAAGTTACCTTTTATATGGGCCAAAAGTAACCTCCGGCTGGGGTGTGGCAGTTTCGTTACAGGGGCCGGCTGGTACGGCAAACGTTGAATATTCTGGCTGGAACTCTGCAGTTAACATTAGAGATACAGTTGCCGACGGCTCAAACCTCAACGTTGCCGATCTGTTCGCGCCTGCACTCACGCAGACTATGCTGGATGGGGCCGCTTTCCAGATATATTTTACTTTTGGCGCAGGCGTATACACGTTGCCATATACAAGTTACGCCGGTGGTCAGTTAAATACTATGAGTTATTGGCCACGGCTAGGGCGCTTCATTATTACCCGTTTCACCGCAGATAATTCAAACAATGTTAAGTTATCCACTATATTGCAATATCGTTATATCATAATTCCGGGAGGTAACCAAGTGGGCGTTGCACACCATCCCGACCTTAAAAACTATGAGGCGGTTAGAAAATACTACCGGTTACCGGATTGATGATATAAATGCCTGGAGAAAGAGCATAGCAAAATGTTATGCTCTTTTTTAATAATTGATATTTTCTATCGAATATTGCTATCGTTTTGCCCAAGTTTTGTGCCTGACATTCCCAAACCCGCTGGCAACGTTAAATCATTTACATATCCGCAATAATAATATGTTAACCGATACTTTTCGCGATGTAGTATCGTTTCCTTTGCAGTTGTAAATGAGCAATAATCGAAGTTATTTACAGCCGTGCCTGATCTGATAAACGAATTCCTAACACGTTAAAACTTCAAACCTATGAAATTATTTAACCATTCAATTAACAGGAATGCGTTGCCGCTTTTCTTGTTTATTTTAGCCTTTTTCCTTATTTCTTCGTGCAAAAAAGAGCTTGATGTTGCAAAAAGCACCCCGACAAACATCAACAAAGCGCCGGTCAACACTGTATATGTGGGTTCATCAGACAGCAATTTGTATGCGATTGACGCCATTTCGGGAACATTAAAATGGAAGTTTTCTTCAACCGGCGGCTTTTCTTATTCAAGTCCGACAGTAAAAAACGGAATCGTTTACGCCGGTAATACCAATAACATTATGTATGCTTTGGATGCAACAACAGGGGCTGTAAAATGGCAATACGCTACCAGCGGTTCCATAGAGTCAGCCCCCGTAGTGTCGGATGGGCTGGTTTATTTCGGAAGCGATGATTTCAATCTATATGTTTTAGATGCCACCACCGGCAGTTTAAAATGGTCGTTTGCAACAGGCCACAACTTGAGTTCGAGCCCGACAGTATTCGACGGTATTGTATATTTCGGAAGCTCTGACAATTACCTATATGCATTGGACGCTAAAACAAGTAGTTTAAAATGGAAATATAATACAGCCGGACTCATCAACGCTTCAAGTCCAGTAATAGTGAACGGCATTGTTTATATAGGCAGCAGGAACGGCTATTTGGATGCGGTTGAGATAACTTCTGGGCAATTAAAATGGCAGTATTCCGCTAACGGAATTTCGCTTGAAATGACCACACCTGTGGCTTCCAATGGTCTGATTTATTTTTCAGGCTGGTATAATGTTGTCGATTTTAACAAGGCGGGTAGTGTTTACGCGGTTAATGAAACATCGGGAACTTTGGTTTGGAAAAGTCTTGACAATATCGGCTTTTCGACGGGGCCGGCAATAGCCAACGGGAATTTATATATATCGGCTGACGATAACAATTTTTACTCGCTCAATGCAACAACCGGAAGTATAATATGGAAAAATTCCATTTTACCTAATGGGGCGCTCCCGACTGTAAAAAACGATATGGTATTTATAGGCGGCGGCGGAACCCGTTCAATATATGGTTTATACGCAGCAACCGGGCAGGTGAGATGGAAGTTTGGCATACGCCAAGGCGGCCTGCTAAGTTCAAAACCGTATGTAACAGACGAAAACGGAGATTAGGTATTAAAGCTACATTTACCTTCCGAATAAAATAACAATAATAATGGTATAAGTATTTTCCGTCCATTTCGCTTTCGGCTTATAATTATGCTTATTTTTAAGCCCGATATATTAAAATGAGAAAGTATTTTGCTATTGTATTAATTTTTATTTCAGTAAACTGTACGCTGGCCCAAAGCAACGCTCCGGTGACCATAAAACAAATAACCGCCGGAACGGTGAAAAACCAGGGAAACACCAACACCTGCTGGTCTTTTTCGACGACATCGATGATAGAATCTGAACAGATACAAAATCAACAGAAGGAGATCGACATTTCAGAACTTTATACTGCCCGCAATTTGTTTATCGAAAAAGCGAAACGGTATATTTTGTCGAATGGCACTACATTATTCGAAGCCGGCGGCTTATCGCACGATGCCTTATATGGAATCCAAAAATACGGGGCCATACCCAATGAATTTTATTCAAGGGAAAAAGCAGTTAATTTTTCGGAGAAATCGCATGTACAACTAGACCAAGTGTTAAAGAACTACCTGGATTCTATCCTTAAAAAAACACCTATTGATCCCAACTGGCTTGCGGGTTTTATAAAAAAGCACGATGACATCGCTGGCACGCCTCCTGAAAAATTTACATGGCAGGGTAAAGAATACACTCCCTTAACTTTTGCGAAGGAAGTGTTGAATTTTAACCCGGATGATTATGTTACCATAACCTCATTTACACATCACCCTTATTATCAGAATTTTGCGCTTGAAATACAGGATAATTTTTTGATGGCTGAAAAGTATTTAAACGTCCCGTTGGATGAACTGATCAGCATCGCCAGCAACACCATCGAAAAAGGCTATTCACTAGCGGTAGATGTTGACAACAGCAATAACGGCTGGAATACCTTTCACAGCGGTTATGCGTTATTTGAAAAAAACAGGTTTAAAAATGTAAATAACCCCGATACTGTCGAAATGGATTACAGTCCCGAATTGCGGCAACGGCTATTTGAAACACTGGAAACCCAGGACGACCACCTCGTTCACCTGGTGGGAATCGCCAAAAGCAAAAATGGAAAGCTGTTTTTTATTTTAAAGGATTCCTTTGGCCCGCAAAACCCTTTTAAGGGATATGATTATATGTCGGTAAATTATTTCGGCATAAATGCGCTAAGTATCACTGTACCCAAAAAGGCACTCGACGAAAAGTATCTAAAGCTGGCGGATACTAAGCCGGGCAGGGATTTATGATGATTGTCTGAACCGGGATTAAGCGGATTTCAGGGATTAAAAAGGATAAAATCTTTGAAATCCAGACATAGGATAAAAATCCAAAAAATCAATAAAATCTGTTTAATCCCGGTTCAGACAAACAACTTATCAATCCCCGCTGCAAGCGCTTTGTCTTTATCAGTAACTATATCACCTGCTGAATGCGTGCTAAGCCACATTTCCACTTTGTTGTAGGTATTTTTCCAGGTGGGGTGATGGTCCATTTTCTCGGCCAGAAGTGCCACCCTTGTCATAAATGCAAATGCCGCTGAGAAATTTTTAAACTCAAAGGCACGGTATAGTTTGTTGTCGGTTTCTTTCCACATGATGTCTGGATTAAATTGGTGGTAATGTCTATTCTTAACAATTATGATTGGAAATTGTAAGCGCCTTGCCTAATTATTTCCCTTTCAACGAATCCGCCTTCAAATACTTCATATAATTAACCCTGTTTATTCTTATGGAACTATCTACTTTGGTACCGACAGTATAAAATTTCTTATAATTATCAAGCGCTTGTCCCGACTGATCGGTCCTCACCTTATCAATAAACTTTGAAAAATTTTCTGCATCGATTTTATTCATATTCAATAATGAAGGCAAACTAATAGTATCGTTCCAGTCTAATTTAAGGTAGTCAGCATCTTTGGGGACTGTAATCAAATTGAGATAATAGCTTGTCTCCTTTTCCATCCTTCCGGTGGCGCTGTTGAACTCTGCTACATCAAAAGATGGATTGTTACCATGATTGGAACAAATGGACGGAACTATGCGCAAATAGGAAACAGGAGTATTTGCAGCATTGTAAAACACCGTAAAATCATTAAAATGAGTGTGGCTTGCTATCATCAAACCAATTTTTCCCGAATACTTTACCATATCATCTGCAAATGTTTGCGTGTAGTCCGCATTCCAGAAACCGCTTCCGCTGTATACGTTTACACCCGGCGGAATATGAGCAATAATCCATACTTTCTTCCCGGTATTGGCTAACGTTGATTGCAGCCAGTTCAACATAACCGGGCCCTGCGGGTAATGACTGCCGGATCTGACCAATGTGCTATTGAGCACAACCAGGTCCAGGTTACCAGTTGTGAAAGTGTAATACCCTTGTGCCTTTAGCTGATCGGCTGAAGCTTTAGGCAAATTTGGCGACCAGGCATCGGCAAAATCATTTAAAAACCGCGAATCCTGTATTTCGTAGTCGTTACCATAAGTATCGTTGTTGCCCATCGTCGGTATAATTGGCACGCCGGGGAAATTCTCTTTAAATAATTGGGCGATAAACCGGATAGTTTTCTTTTTCAGGACTGAATCTGCCGGTTTTGCTCCGTGCCATATAAAATCGCCGGCAATGATGATAAACGTAGGATGAGGCAACCTCTTTTTCATGTTAGCCAATGCTGATTGTAAAACCCCATAGTTTGCATCGCGGAAAAACAGGGTATTATTTACCGTGGTTTGTTGTTTTGATGCTTCAAAAGACTTTTTCCATTCTTCAAACGATGCCCCCTTTAATTTTTTATATAGTGCAGTATCACTGTGTGCTCCATACAGGGGATCAAAGTGGATATCGGATACGATCAAACATTTTTTAATTTCCGCTTCTTTTTTTGTGGATTGGGAATAAGCAGTAAAAGAAAAAACTAAAAAACTCAGGAAGAAGGTAAAAATAGTTTTGGTGTTTTTCATAGTGATCATCAGGTATGGGATAAATTTGAGAAAAATATTCTGTAAAACAAGCACTTTGGTTGTTCTTTAAAAGTAGTTGCAAACTGTTTACCAGATGAACGGCAATAAACGGTACCGAACTTTCTGTTGATATTGCTGATAGCCCGGTAAGTTCTCCAACAGGAATTTTTCTTCATCGATTAATCTCCATACAATAACCGCCGAGATGGGTACGATTGCAAACAATCCCCACCATGATCCGAGAGCAATGGGAATCCCCAAAAGCAAAATGAGCGCTCCTATATACATCGGGTGCCGTACTATTGCATATGGTCCCGTTGAAATAATAGTTTGTTCTTCGCTCACTTCAATAATTGCCGAAGTAAATGTATTTTCCTTAAAAACCAGGAACACAATATAGAAACCCGTGATGATAAGAATATCCCCAATCGCAACTACAAACAAGGGCACCGAAGACCATGACAAACGGTGATCTAAGGCAGGAAAAACTATTATAGCCAA
>DASXMZ010000221.1:0-4097 GCA_036495385.1 Mucilaginibacter sp.
TATCAAAAGCTTCAACAATAACGTTAAGCATAGTTTTTAGGCCCTGCCCCCTAACCACCTAAAGGGGGAATATTGAGATTTAAATAAAACTCCTTTTTGCGTTGCAAAGGGAGTTTTATTTTTAATTGAGATTATAGTTACATTTAACTATGGTTTTAAAATCAATTGTAAAAAGCATATGCTTAATACTTTTATGTACAGTAAGTAAAAGTGCGATAGCTCAATCATCAAAATTAATTGACGATCATTTTAAAGCATTAAAAGCACATGATGTAAAATCAATTGCAAATGGTTATGCGGATGATGCGCAGGTTTTTTCGCCAAACTGGGAAGGAGCTAAAACCGGTCCGGCAGGCGTGACTGAAGTTTATTCGCGTTATTTTTCGTCTACACCCGATTTGACCTGCCAGGTCAATAATATTATTTATGCAGGCGACAATGTAGTGGTTGAATATACTTCGGCCGGTACCCTTTCAAATCCAGAAGCCCAGACGCCCGATTATATGAAGGGTAAAAAATATTCACTTAGCTATTGCGCCATCTTCACTATAAAAAACAATAAAATAATAAAGGAAACAGATTATTTCGACCAGGTTGCTTTTTTAAGACAGGTGGGATTTTTCGATCAGAAATAACCTGTTTGCCTCACCTAAATCCTCTCCAAAGGAGAGGACTTTAAATTGTGAGGCGATTATTCATGTATTTTTTTGACCCCCTCTCCCCTTGGAGAGGGCCGAGGTGAGGCAAATCACAAATTTTCCCCGGCAGGCCCTTGTCCTTTATTTGAGGATGTCTCGTCATACGGCGCACCGGCTGTGCTGCGATCGCTATCAGTTGCGACGATTTTAACACGGTTTGCATTACGTTTATTCCGGACAATCGACCGTTTATTTTTTTCTATGGTTTTACCGGTGTTTTTAGTCTTGCCTTCCTTAACTGAATTTTCCATCTTTTCTAATATTTAACTTTTAAAACTACCTTTCAGCTACCCATATACAAAGCAGGTTAAAATTGATAAATGAGTAGCTTTTATTTTTACTGCAATAATTACACCATTATTAAAAAACATACTCTATCATTAAAAAAATATTTGATAGATTAATTTTATCACTTTAGTCCGTTTTTGTATTATCGGTATATTTGCATAATGCTAAAAAACAAATCCGCATACAGTTCTTTAATAAAACGCGAAGCCAAAAAGCTCGGTTTTATGTTTTGCGGAATATCAAAAGCGGCGTTTTTAGAAGAAGAGGCACCCCGCCTGGAAGACTGGCTGCAAAAAGGCATGCACGGCGAAATGAAATATATGGAAAATCATTTCGATAAACGGCTTGATCCAAGGTTGCTAGTTGATGATGCAAAATCAGTCATATCATTAGGTCTTAACTATTATACCGACAAGCAGCAAATTGACATTGCAGGTCCTAAAATATCAAAATACGCCTATGGCACTGATTATCATTTTGTTATTAAAGAGAAACTTAATCAGTTGCTAAAAATTATAAATGAAGAGATTGGTGAAGTAAATGGCCGCGCATTTGTTGACTCAGCCCCGGTGTTAGATAAAGCATGGGCAAAAAAAGCGGGCTTAGGCTGGATTGGAAAAAATACAAATCTGATCAATAAAAAAAAAGGATCTTTTTTTTTCCTGGCGGAGTTGATTGTCGACCTCGAACTCGAATACGATATTGAACCAACCGCCGACCATTGTGGAACCTGCACCAATTGCATTGACGCCTGCCCCACCGAAGCAATAGTTGCCCCCTATGTGGTTGACGGCAGCCGATGTATCTCCTATTTAACAATAGAGCTCAAAAATGAAATACCGCAGGAATTTAAGGGCAAAATGGACAACTGGATGTTTGGCTGCGATGTTTGCCAGGACGTTTGTCCGTGGAACAAGTTTTCGGTGCTAAATACTGAACCGGCATTTAATCCGCATCCCAATCTTTTGGATTTAAACACCGAAGATTGGCAGGATATAACCGAAGATGTTTTTAACAAGGTATTTAAAAACTCGGCGGTAAAACGAACAAAATTCAGTGGCCTAAGACGAAATATTTCTTTTTTGAGAGAAGATTTCTGATTTCGAAAGTCGGATTTTCGATTTCGGATTTATTTAAATTGGAATTAAGAATGATTTTATTCACCAAAAATTAAGGATTTTTAAATCCGAAATCGAAAACGGTGTAGCCCCCTTGAACACCATTGAAAACATACAATTGTGAAAAATCCGAATTCCAAAATTTCCTCCACCTGCTAGGCTCTTCTAAATCCGAAATCGAAAATCCGACTTCCGAAATTCCCAATCACCCCTTCTTAAACTTATCGGCAAGCATTTTCAGCATATCATCGTTTACTGGCTTGGCCGGCTCATCATTGTTCTTTTTGTAGGGCCTGTTCTCAGGCCTTGTATTGTGATTATTATTTTGCTGGGTTTGTGTTTTTTGAAACTCCTTTTTAACGGGGTTTTCATTCTCATTTGTTTCGGCAACTACGCGGTCGGGCTGCCTTTGAGGAGCGGGCTTGGGTTGCCTTTCTGCAATTTTCTTAGCATTCCAACGGTTGTATATTTCCTCCAACTTGCGTTTTGTATATAAAGGAAAATCACCCTGCATCATCCATGAATAGTAGCTGGGTTCCATTTTAAGCACATCTTCAACAGTTTTTCCTTTGTGCTTTCCAAAATTAAATGTCTCCTGCCCTTTTTCGTTATAAATCATTCTGCCGGCAAAATCTACAGGGCGGTTCAGATTGGTAAATTTATGTAAGGCCTCGATATCATTTACCACTGGGGTTGTGCGGTTGCCCTTTTTATCTTCCCACTCTATATTTTCGTACCGCGCTATCTGCGCCAGCAATACTTCCATGGTAGCGCGGGTGTCAGCCTCGGCAGAGTGTGCATTTACTATCTGTTTATCACAATAAAACTGGTAAGCAGCTTTTAATGTCCGCTGCTCCATCTGGTGAAATATATTTTGTACATCCACAAAATGGCGGTTGTCAAGGTCAAATAAAATATCTGCCTTTAAAAACTCTTCCATCAGCATGGGTATATCAAACTTGTTGGAGTTATATCCCGCAAGGTCGCTTTCACCAAAAAACGTTGCTATTAACGATGCGACTTCCTTAAAAGTTGGCTCGTCTTTTATATGTTCATCATAAATACCATGTACTAATGACGACTCCAGCGGAATTGGCATCCCCGGGTTAATACGCCATGTCCTAACCTCTTCACTTTCGTCGGGATTAAGCTTGATAACTGATATTTCAACAATACGGTCACTGCCGATATTAGTCCCGGTTGTCTCAAGGTCGAAAAAAGCCAGCGGCCTTTTTAAATTCAATTTCATTTGTTAGTGTTTCTTTTAACTGTTAAAGCTTGTTTCGCCGGTTTGCGCCCCGTTTTGTTATACTTATATCTGTGATCCTTTTACGTATAAAGATATAAAGGTTGCAAATGTGTTAAAAAGAATTAACACTATAAATTTAAAATCCGTATAAATTTATATGATTAAAATGTTAATTTGCCGGACCTTATTATAATTTAAACCACATGAAAAAACCTATACTTATCTTATTTATTTTAGCCTTCTTTTGTTGTTTCGCTTCTGCACAGGATTTTCCTTTTGGCAAAATTACTGATGCGGAAATGAATATGAAAAATTATGCCAAAGACATTTCAGCGCACGCAGTTGTTTTACAGGAGTTTGGCTCATCGAGAATAAACGTTTCCAGCGGCGATGATATAAAGGTATTCTTTGAATACCATGTAAAAATAAAGATTTTTGACGCGAAAGGTTTTGAGAACGGAACGGTTAAATTACCTGTTTATAATAATAGTTCTAATGATACATACGAAACCATTGAAAATATTACCGCACTAACCCATTATAAGGACGATAACGGGTTAATAAGGACAGTGGAACTTGAAAATAAAAAAATATACCCCGTAAAGGCTAGTAAACATCTGGCATATTATAATTTTGCTTTACCGGGTCTGCATGATGGCTGTGTTATTGAATATAAATATACTAAGGAATCACTCTATTGGTGGGATTTTCCTTCCTGGGAGTTTCAAAGTGACATACCAAAAA
>DASXMZ010000222.1:0-2609 GCA_036495385.1 Mucilaginibacter sp.
AAGGAAAGCGGGCAACCAGTTAGAACGGATGACCAGGAAAAATGAAGAGTAGAAGGCTCATTATCTTTTGGTCCCTGGTTCGAGCCCAGGTGGGCGCACATCGATTCGCGAACCGCTTATTTTCAAGAAGATAAGCGGTTCGATGTTTTTCGGAAAAAAAAATGCCGGACAACGTTATAGGAACTGTTTTCTGGTTCGATAGTCAATAATGTTGATGGATATTCGTTTGTTGAACTTTTATATCAAGCAACACATAGATGAAATCAGGCCCGCTGTTTTCCTCTGTGCTTTTTAAATTTCTTTATTTATACCTACTCACATGTTGTATATAGTCGCCTAAATGTTATCTCACTGCTTCCGGGGCGCCATCAAACTTTTTATATTTTCCTGTAAGCTTCCCAATAAAATAAACAAGCGGGATGAATACGTTCTTTACCAACGGAGGTATGGAAGGAGTGTCGAATTCACTACGGTAAGTCATATTCAAATATGCCGCGTCAAAAAGCTCGGGCTGCTTGCTTCCTGATTTGTTTTGAGCCTCGTAAATAGCCGACAAATAAAATATAATATTATTAGCGGGCTTTACCCAGCCCTCTAGTTGAAGCTCACCACTCCCTGCGTTCCAGAAGCGGTGCGCCGTTCCCCGCTCAAATAATACCGTTTCGCCCTCCGAAGCAAAATTCTCCCGCTCGTTCGATAACTGGTAAGCTATCTTTCCCTTTTTTACAGTAATACATTCTTCCTGTTTCAGGTGAACATGCATTGGCGGCCCGCTTTTGGGCTTAAAAAATCCTTCAATTATGACTTTGTCGCCATCAGCTTCCCGAACTATTTCTTTGAAAACAAGCCTTTCACCAACGCAATTTTCAATGGTTTTGGGCAATTGATATTTTATAGTGCTCATTTTTTTTGTCAGTATTTCTTAAAAGTAAAGCAAGCGCCGAAAAATCAAAATATAATTCAATCGCGCAAATAAAGCTTCGGACCCAATTCATCGATGCCCATTGCGACGAGGCAGTTTTTAGGGCATTAAGATTCGAAGAAATA
The DNA here is from genome assembly GCA_036495385.1 of Mucilaginibacter sp. Lineage (GTDB taxonomy): Bacteria > Bacteroidota > Bacteroidia > Sphingobacteriales > Sphingobacteriaceae > Mucilaginibacter. The sequence continues at coordinate 1,048 of DASXMZ010000222.1, forward strand.
GGTAATTCAAACAATATCTCATTCCTCGGATAAAAATATGCAAATGTAAATACATCAGCGCCAATGGCCAATAACAAAGCCGCAGCGCAATACAATCGAAGAGTTTTACTAACTTTCCAGCAAAATATTAATGCCAATAAAGTGATCAGCTGATCGCCAGGAGAAAAGATCCTGAAAAAATTACCTGGGTTAGCCGTTTTGAAATAGTCCCTTGTCGTTTGAATAGATACCGGGATATTGCTGCTCCAGTTTGGCACATCAATCAAAGAGTTGTAAATACTAACAAAAAGCAGCCCGGCGGTGAATGTTACTGCGAACATGAGTAAAAGTTTGCGTGCCATGGTATTGGGGATTAGTTTTATATTAATAATTTAGGACAATGACCAAAAATATAATAATTTAGGACAATGACCAAATTTTTAAAAAAAATTAATGATTACTAAAGAAAAAATAGTTGAAAAAGCACTGGAGCTTTTTAATAACGAAGGCATTGAGTATGTGAGGATGCGGGAGTTGGCTCTTGCTCTCAACATGCGGATAGGAAATGTTACCTATTACTTCCCTACCAAAAATGACTTGGTAATGGAAATAACGCAGGGTCTGCGCCGACTAAATACACAAGTGATAGGTATGGCCTGCCATGATCTAAAGGATTTTTTCACCATGTACAGGCAGATATTTCATAATCAATACAAATATAAGTGCCTGTTTTTAAGCTTTGTACATTTGGTGTCGCAAAACCATTTGATAGCTGCGCACTATAAGGAAACAGAAAAAAGAAGGAAAGACTCTCTTCGGGGCCATATTAGCGCTTTTATAAAGAATGGCTACCTCGTTAAAACAGCGAGCGGGGAAACTACGGAACTGATCATATCACACTTCAGTCTTATCTCAAGATTTTGGCTGTCTGAAAGCCGTATTAGTTATGATGGCCAGGAAATAGAAGTTACTATAGGCCACTACCTTGAACTGATGGGTGAAGTGTTGCTACCTTATGTTACTGCAAAAGGAAGGCGCGAAATCGCCGCGTTAAAGAAACAGAATATTCAAATATAATAAGTTTATCGTTGGTCCGGAAATTGTGATTCCCTCCGGCACTATACAGCGCAGGCCGCGGCGTTTAGAAAGTCCGCTGCTGCCGGATAAACGTAATGATTGCCAAAACCTGTGCTTCGCTTACGCGATAGTAGCCGATAGCCGGCACGGGTTTCTACCAATTGAGGATACATCCAAGTTTTCAAGTTCGTCCAAAGGTGATTCAAAAACTCTAAAGTAGTTAAATCATTGTTCTTCCACTAAATCTGCTAATAATTTTAAATCATCCACAAAATGGTTCGAAAAATGTACGGTTGGGTGCACAGAAGCGAATAACGTAAAGTTGTTCGCTTTTTTATTTTGAAACAATTGAGGAATGCACTCAGCCGATTATTTTTTCATAGGTATTGGGATGTCGGGCATTCGGATAACCCGATGACTATATTTAACGTCATTCTCGCGGTGGGTAACCATTATTATCGTCGTTCCGTCTTTATTTAATTCGTTCAGCAGGTTCATAACTTCCT
>DASXMZ010000223.1:0-10791 GCA_036495385.1 Mucilaginibacter sp.
CTCAGCTCTCCGGTTAAACGGCACCTGGCAACTGGTGTCGGCAACTAATATTACGAAAGGGGTAAGTTCGGTCACCGATTACAGCAAGAGCCAGCGGATGATAAAAATTATTAACGATACTCATTTCGCTTTCTTAAAGCACGATTTGGATACTAAAAAAGATTCGTCCAATCATTTTGACGCAGGCGGCGGCAGTTACACGCTGAACGGCAATAAATATACCGAGCATCTTGATTATTATGTAGACAAAAACTGGGAAGGAAAAACCTTCGACTTTATCGTTACAATGAAAAACGACACTTTATTTCAGCAAGGGCTTGAAAAAGTTGAAAGTGAAGGTATCGACAGGATAATTATTGAAAAATATATCAGGTTGAAATAATTGTGTCAATACAGGTTTTGCCAAACTCAAATATTAATAAATATTTTAAGCTATAAGGTTGGTTATTAAATAATTAGTTAATTTTATTAAAACAATTATTTAAACTAAAGCTTATGGACCCTAATCATCCTTTTACAAACCAGGAAAATGGAAAAATAGCTGGTATAATCAGTTATCTCACTATTGTGGGATGGCTTATTGCTTATTTTGGATTTCATATAAACAATAAAACGAGCATAGGAAGTTACCAGTTGCGACAAACTTTGCTTTTTCATTTGGTTTCAATGGTACTGCGATTTGGCTTATCGGTATTTTTAGGTTTAATCTGGCTTTCCACAGGACTGTTTTCTGCATACTCCCTGATGAATATTTTATATTTTGTTCTTTTTATTTTGTGGGTAATTGGTTTTATTGGCGCCGTCAGCGGCGAACAACGACCAATTCCGTTAATAGGAGAAACTGCCCAAAATATGTTCCCTGGGATTTAAAATAGCAGAAATCAAACTATTCGTACCACCTGACTGAAACCGCAATCGGACTATAAACTTGTGTTTATTGTTCCTGTAAATGGCTGGCCCACATTGGTCTATTACCATAATTTACTCCGATTTATATCTCAACAAATAATTTTCCCCCAACCTCGCATTGAATTTTTACGTACAACATGAGTAACTAATACTTTTCGTAATTACTCAGGACAAATAAAATTTATGCAGCGCACGAACCCTTTTGGAATACAAGATGATGGCAAAACAGCCGGCTTATTGAGTTATTTTTTTGTTTTAGGATGGTCAATGGCCTTTTTTACCTTTCATAAAAATGATAAAACAAGCCTAAGCAGTTTCCATTTAAGACAGACGTTACTTTTGTACATAACTTACCTATTTTTTAGATATGGCCTGGCATTAATTTTAACTGCCATCGGGTTCCCTGTTTTCGTCCTTTCTATGACCTACTACGTTGTTCTGGTAAATGCAACGTTCATCATTCTTTGGCTCATTGGTTTAAATGGAGCCAGCAATGCCGAATTGAAGCCAATACCATTTATAGGTATGTGGGCACAAAGTGTATTTTCAGGTATTTAATATAGGACTAAAGGAATCAAGATTCAAGAACCAGGATAAGAGAAATTGGGTTTATCCTGATTCTTGGCTCCCGGCTCTTGATTCTCCTTAAAGCAGCAGGCAATCAACCGAATGCGCATGGACAATGCCTTCGCAAGGCGACCATGAAAAAATAGTAAAACGGCCATCCTGCGATGATATCAACGCGATAGAATCGCGCTGATCAAATACAAATTGCGCTGCCGACAAATGGCGCGTTCCGCCGTTTTGCGATGGGTGAATAATTAAAGGATTATTGCCAACCACAGGTTCGGTTACCATCATTTGCTCCACAGGTGCACCGTTTGAAGACAATCCTATTTTTGCTCCAAAAGCGAGTAATTCAAGGCGATCATTAATAATCGTAGCACCGTCAACAGCGGTAAGGCCAGCAATGCTTTCAACAGCGCGGTTGATATCTTCCTGCCAAAGGCTCAAATCATGTTCGTCAACATTTTTCTGCATTAATATAGCAAGCTCATCAAATGCCGGTGTAACCGGATAGGTAACCGGATGAATGATCGAATTGCTCCAGGCGTTACTATCAGCAGATACCACCAGCAGCGAACCGCCGTGTCCGTGGCTGCGCATAGAGGCCGCCAATTGAACGAGAACATTTACAGAATCGTTCCAGCCAGAAGATCCGTTAAAGTCCAGCATAGAAGTAAGCAGAGCAGGGCAATCAGGCAGACTTTTGCTGTTTTCATCAATAATTTTTATCTCATCACCTTTAAATACGGCCACGTTAATAAATTTTCCAAAGCCATGAATTCGCCGGTGTTTTATCACTAACATGCCTGGTTCAACAACTTCCAGTACAAAACAACAATCAGGAATTGTACGGGTAGTACCCCAAACACGAAGTTCGCCACCTTCATCCCAAACGCCGAGGTGAATGCCCGAACGCTCAACAGCAGGACCAAGTTTTGTAAGCACATCTGGTGTTAACAAAATTGATTCTTCAAATACAAGTGGTTGTCCGGCAAGTGACGATGGAAGGTAGGCTAATGATATCTTTGGCGAACGACCCTCCTCTTTGCGCAAACTTGCCCAAAACGTAACATCTATAATAGTTTCTATAACTTTTAACGGCGGTTCGGGGGCGAGGTCAGTTTCTCCCTGTTGCGAAGCTGCCTCCAAAAGATTTGTAAAATGACTATTTATTGCTGGTGCAGCTAATTTTGCCGCCTGGTAAGTTGATTTGTAACCCATGTATCCTTTAATGTCGAAGCTAAAATACCGCTATTCTTTTTCGAAAGGGTAAAATAGTATAACTATTACATTGCGATGTAAATAGTTGGTCTAGGCCCTGCAGAGTAAGCTGCAGGGTTTTTTGTTTGAAGCTAAATATTTACCAAACCTGAGAATTTTTCAAGAGTTTATTTGATGCTTCAATTAATATTATGCCCGCTCATGGCCGCGGGAGGGCCTAGTTACTTTCCCTTAGATGGAAAGTAACCAAAGATCAAGTCAGAAAAAAGCTTCCACGCTGCAGGCAAAACACCCTGGCCCGCTTTTCTGACAGGCCTTTGCCCGCTTTTGATATTACTTTAATAAGATAATTTATATTCTTTGGTGATGCTCTCTTTTTCTTGTCGGCAGAACAGCTTCGGGAAAAGCATGAAAAACAGCAGGCTAGCGAAGTGGAAGGGGCATAGCAAATTTTTGCATGTAAGGTATAGAAGCGATAGGTTAGCCCGGCAAAAAGATTGCAGCCCGCGGTTTTTCATGATTGTGGGCAAAGGCCCTTGGCGGCAAAGAAGCATTTCTGGCAACTTGATTTTTTTGTTACTTTTTGTATCAAGACAAAAAGTAATAGGCCTCCGCGGCCATGAGCGGGATGACGATTGTTTGAAGTAAGAATAACGCCAACTGTCGACGATATCCGCATCCTACCTCGCCAGCCCTAAACGCCCATCAAAGCAACCAAATGAAAAATTCCTTATCTTGCCTTATCAACTCTCACTTATGTTAAAAAACTACTTCAAAACTTCCTTCCGGTATTTCCTTAGCAATAAAACATTTTCATTCATCAACATTATCGGTTTAACTACCGGCATATGTGTTTGCTTTTTTGCGTTGCTGTACGTCCAATTTGAATTGAGTCGCGACAGCTATAACACAAAGGCGGACAACATTTACAGGCTAGTTACCGATGTAAAAACACCCGTTAGCATAACTTACGAAAGTACGCCTGCTCCCATGGGGCCAGCTATGCAATCGTCTTTTCCGGAGGTAAAGGAAGCAACAAGGGTATTTATGGACGATATGATCCTTCAAAGCAATCCACAAAATGCTATGAAGGAAGAGGTGGCTTATGCCGATTCGTCTGTTTTTAAAGTATTCAGCTGGCCGTTGCTGCGCGGCAACATCGGAAATATATTCAACACCCCGTGCAATGCCGTACTTTCTGAAACTGCTGCAAAAAAATACTTTGGGAATACTGATCCTGTGGGGCAAAACATGATGATCAATGGTAAAACAAAAGCTACGGTAACCGGAGTAATGAAGGATATACCCTACAACTCACACCTGAGGGTTGATATTATTTTTTCAATAACCACGCTGCTCAACGAGGATTGGAACGACAACTGGACACGCTTCGGGTTTTATACCTATTTGTTATTACAACACGGCCAGTCTGCAACTGCTTTGCAGGCGAAGTTCCCGGCTTTTGTAAAATCTCACTTTGATCAAAGCGAGTTCAAGTATCAATTGTCCATTGAACCTTTAAAGAAGGTTTATCTGTACGGAAAACCACGCGGACATCGTACGGGCGCTTCGGCAAGCGGCAGCATTAACAACGTTTATATTATTTCTATCATAGCCGTACTCGTACTTTTTATAGCTTGTTTTAACTTTATTAATCTTACCACCGCATTTTCATTACAAAGAGCTAAAGAAATAGGCGTGCGTAAGGTTTTAGGCGCGTCAAAAACTCAGCTTGCTGTTCAGTTTTTGATGGATGCTGTGATGCTTTGCGTGGTGGCTTTTTTAATTGCGCTGCTGTTTGCAACGTTGTTGCTGCCTTTATTTAATCAATTGGTGAGTACCATCGTAACCGACAGTATCTTCCGCGACTTTAAATATATTTTATGGCTGTTGCTGATCGCCGTATTAGTAGGCATTTTATCAGGCGCGTATCCGGCCTTTTTTCTGTCGGGCTTTAAACCTATCAATAGCCTTAAAGGAAAGACCGGGTCCTCGGGCACCGGACTTATCCTGCGCCGTTCATTGGTGGTGGCGCAATTCTCCATTTCTATATTTCTGATAATAGCGACGGTTATCGTTTACAGGCAACTAAACTTTATGCAAAATCAGCAACTAGGTTTTGAAAAAGGTCATAAGCTGGTGGTGGATTATCAGTTCGATCAGCATATTAACGAGCACCCCGACGCGGTAAAACAACAATTGATGGGCATCCCCGGAGTCGGTATGGTTAGTTTCTCTTCCTCAGTTCCGGGCACACCAAATAGTCAGTATAAAACGGTTATTGAAAATAGCAAAGGCGAAAAGCAGCAACAAATATCCGACGTTTATTTTATCGACGATATGTTTCTGAAACAGTTCCGGATCAACGTAATCGCTGGTCGTGGATTTAACAGAAACTTAACTGCCGATTCAATGAAATCAATGCTCATTAACCAGGCGATGTTAAAAAGCCTGGGCTTTACCAATGCTAATGATGCCATTGGCAAACATTTTACCCAACTCCATCACGAAGGAACGATAGTGGGAGTGATCAAAGATTTTCATAACCATTCCTTTTTAGAAAAAGTACAACCCACCACTTTGAGGGTCGATCCCAGCCATTTAACCAATATCGATATTGATATTAACTCAACTGATGTACGATCTACCGTGGGTAAGTTGGAAGCTGAATGGAAAAACATTGCACCAGGCCTGCCGTTTATCTACTTTTTTGCCGATGACGCCTATAACCAGCAATACCAGGATTAGGAGCGCTTTGGGCGACTATTTATTGCTTCGCCGTAATTGCCATCGTAATATCGTGCATGGGTTTGCTGGGTCTCTCTGCTTTTAATACCATACAACGTAGAAAGGAAATAGGCATCCGCAAAGTGCTGGGAGCTTCGGTTGGCGGTATTATGACCATGCTATCTAAAGATTTTGTAAAACTCATTTTAATAGCCTTACTGGTGGCATCCCCAATCTCGTGGTGGGCCATGAACCAATGGCTGCAAAGCTTTGCTTACCGCATTGATATTCCTTTATGGATATTCTTCTTTTCGGGCTTAACGGCGGTGGTTATTGCTTTGGTGACGATAAGTTTTCAATCGGTGAGAGCGGCGTTGATTAATCCAGTGGAGAGTTTGAGGGGGGAATAGGTAATTTATTTTAATTGGGCAATTTAGTCTAATCATCTTAAAATATGCACTTCAACTTTAAAGAGATATTAAATAGGAGCGGCGTAGTATGTGAAATATATTAAATTCTTTGAAAGAAATTCTTTAGTTTCATATATTTGGATTTAACCAATGACCCTCACATTTAAATTCCCAAGTGAAGTTCGTACCGATGCAAAAGGAAATCAAATTTTGGTTAACTTTTACAACTATTGCCTGGCGTTTACCGGTTGTTGGATAACGATTGATTGGTCAGGACTCAATTATATGGATGCCAATCTTTCCGCTCTACTATTAGCAATGACTTACAAGCTAAAAAAAGAAAGAGATTTAAAATTTTTTTTAAATTATCAAGATCTAAAGGGGCCACTTAATGTGTTTTGGCGGAATGGTTTAGCTCATCATATTTATAAAACGAATAAAAAAACAATTGATGAAAGAGAAAGCACCATTCCTATCAAGGCATTTAAGGTTGCTGACGTTGATAGCTTTGTAAATTATATAGAAAAAGAATTGCTTAAACATCGCGGTTCTGATGCGATTAAATTTTCTGATAAAGAAAAGGTAAAAAACAGTTATTTTGAAATATTTAATAATTACGAAATTCATTCTAAGACTGACCTTCCATTAATTGCATGCGGACAATTATTTCCAAAACAAAATGAGTTAAAATTCACGTTGGTAGATATGGGAGTTGGATTTTTGAAAAATATTAAAGAATACACAAAAAGTACCGATAAAATAACTGATGCGGTAGATGCTATTTCATGGGCAATTAAGGGTAATTCAACTAAAACCGATGCTTCGGGCGGAACTGGTTTGAAAAAGATTCTCTTTTATTGCATAAAGAATAACGGTAAATTTCACATAATTTCGGACGATTGTTATTGGCAATATGATGAAAGCATTAGTCATACGAAAATCAATAATCCATTTATTGGAGCAACAATTCACTTAATATTTAAATATAGTTAACCGTTTATTTGTAACTTTGTTACCCCTTTCACGTACATAGTCTTAATTTTTCTAATGACGACAATTAATATTGCTCAATTAATAGGTACACCAAATGCGATAATTCAAAAATTCGGATTACAAGTTTTTGAGGAGACAAAGAATGTAATTGCAAAAGGAGACAACGTCGAATTGTACTTTGGTGATCTAAGTAATACTACAACTGGTTTTTTTCACGCCTCAATTGGCAATCTTTTTAAAAATTACGGAAACAGATTTAATACTTTAATAACCGTGTCCGGAATTGAGAAAAAAGAAGATTGGAAGGAAAAATTTGAAGAGGCAATTAACCTGGTCGAAAACCCAAAGCAAGCTACCGAAATTGATTCCGCAATTTCCAAACTATTTGAATAATGGCTTATTTAATAAGTCCAATAAACGGATATCTACCGGATTCTAATCCACTTTACTTTTTTGACGCAAATGCGTGGATTGCAGCCTTAAAATCAACGGGGAATATAAACTTAGACTTTCACGAAAAACCGTATGTCGATTTTTTTGAAGCTATTGTAGCGCTTCATACTCACAAAGGCACCCCATATCAAAAAAAGATCAAAAACTTTCCCAAATTCGTTATGTGCTCTTTACTGCTATCAGAAATTATAAACGCTTATATGCGTCAAGTAGCCATGAAAGTTTATTATAAAAATAATCAAGCCAAGTATTCATTTAAACAAGATTATCGAAAGACAGCGGACTATTCAGCTAAGTTAAAAAGTCTAATTTCGGATTTGATGGCTTTTAGAGATTATATAGAGGTGCTTGATGATGATTTTAAAAAGGTCGATCCTTTTAGTATCATTCATTTATTGAATGCTGATAATGATTTTAATGACTTTTACTATTTTTATTACTTACATGGTAAGGGCATTCCAATTGTGTCACATGACTCTGATTTCGCATTCCAAGATTTACCAATAATTACAAACCAAAAAAATCTATTAGGTTTGATATGATGAAATTACTTTAATTGCTTTAGGATTTTTAAATCTAAATTGGAATTAAAGTCAATTAAGATCATTATGTGATCGTAGGCGCTCATAGAGGATTCTGAATAACTATGCAGGCCAAATAAGTACTGGATTACTTTATCAATACATAGTATTTTAAGAGACTTTTCTTGAATAGAAAAAGCAAACATCATTGCATGTTCTTTGCGGAACTCGTTGATGCTGTATTTCATTTTATTTGTTATTATATTTATGAAAAACTTAAATCTTATGGAAATAATTAATGTTTTAGCTATTCTTTTCAGCCCTCTTATCGCTGTTGGAGTTACTCTTTGGTATCAAAAAAGATCGGAAATAATAAGGACCAAAAAAGATATATTTTTCACAATAATGAAAAATAGAAATTCTATCTATGTTCCAAACGATTATGTCCAAGCGCTGAACAGTATCGATTTTATTTTTAATGACGATGAGAAAATTAAAAACCTTTGGGCTGAATACTATGCCAATCTAAATTCGAAGAATCCCGACTTTGCAGCACGAGGTCATCTTTATATTGATTTGCTTTCTGCGATAGCATCACACTTGGGGTATTCGAATTTGACGCAAACTCAGATTGATAAATATTACACACCTCAGCTTCATGGGGACGAGGTTGCAATGAACGGCGAAATAAGAGCCGAACTTTTAAGAGTTTTAAAAGCTTCTGAAAATTACGGAATGCCTCGGAAAGATGGCGACGATAAAAAGACAATTGAAATATCGGGTTCATAACACGTTACTGTCCTTTTTTTGCAATAGCGTTGTGATTGTTTTGATAGTCACTTTCGTATGAACCTGTGCGGCAAGCGAGTCAAATACACATATAAGCTAAATCTCCTACATATAGGTCCAGTTTCAATAAACGAAGCTGGTATAGAGGCTTTTGAAATAAATTTATTAAAAGATAGGGGTATATTTGAGTATGGAAAAATTAACTATCAAGTTTTTAATAGATAATGGGTGGATGGAGTATGATCGGTTCAGTGATGCGCCGAATAACTGTTTTTTTAAAAATAGATATCCAGTTGCTTTGTGGTGGGATGATGTTCAATTCGGCTTTTGGGTAATTTATTTAAATGACCTAACCCGTAATCCCATTATTCAAGGAAAAGATTTTATGCAAACCATAATAGAATATGATGCGTTGATCATGCCTATTTTGCAAATGCTGGAAGCGATTGACAGAAGCTAAAGAGTACGCCGTCGCATCGTCGGAATTCGTATTTTCTCCGTTGATCGGTATTTTATTCTCATTCTCCAAGACAAGTGAATTGCAATCACTCGAAAAATTAGTTCAGGAATTTGGCGGATACAATCGTTAACTATTTCTTCAAGTACTCGCAGGGCCTATCGCAGAGGACTCGGCTCAACTATGCACATCGAACGTGCTCATTTAACAACCCCCTAATAAATGCACGCTGTCTAACTTCATTGCAAAAAAGGACTTATAATCCAAAATGGGCAGTTCAAATAACGAATCTGTAACGCGTTATTTGAACTACCCATCGGTTTTAGTTCGCGGAGATTAAGGGATTCGAACCCCCGGTACCCTTTCAAGTACGCCAGCTCCTCAAGCTGGTTCTTTCGACCGCTCAGACAAATCCGGCTATTTATGACTTTATATACCCGGACTCATTAATACAAATATAAAGCTAACTAAATTAAATCATGTCTGTAAACCGTCAAATGATTCGAAGTTCTCGCAAATCTTGTCAGAAGACTGTCAAGTGAATTCAATTCCTCACAGGATATCCCGAAATGAGCCCTGAGCAACCATACAACTCATTATCTGCAGATGCCTCATCATGAAGCCTTGCTGAAGAAGAAAAGGAAGTTTTCTTCTTTGAAACTATTTCCCTACCGGAAACTTATCCGCAACCAAATTCAACCGAATACCATGCCCCAAATAAGCTTTTAATCCATCCAATACGGTTGTAAAGCCACCTGTGGAATCTTTGATGGCCTGTATTAACTCGTCGCCGCTTCGTGTAAACATAACCACTATTTCCCTTCAACAACCGGTTCAGCCAGAAACTCATTAATCATCGCCACAAAAAGCTCATGTACTTTACTATTAGGGTCCGGCGACATAATCTCGCCCATATAGCTGCCGTGTGTTCCGGGCAACATCGCCAAACGGCCATGAGGTAAAAGGCGATACATTTTAACAGTATGTTCCGCGGTGGCTACGTCATGGTCGCCTGAAACCACAAGCGCGGGCGCCTGTATCGATTTGATATCTTCATCCGTCCAATCCTTAAATCCTTTCATCCGCTGAACATCCTTATTAAACATATTCAGCAGGCGCTCATGACTATTGGTAATTTTTAAATACTCATCCTGGTACACCTGCGGCATATTGTTTAAGGTTGCGTGGTCAAAGCCTCCCCAAAAACCATCAAACGCCACACCATCCCGTCTATAAAACGCCGATGCTATGATCAGCTTACGCACAACGTCGGGGTGTTTTATGCCGATCTGAATTGCAGTTTGGCCGCCATTGCTGAATCCGAATATATCAGCTTTTGCTATATTAAGTTGCTTCAATAATGTAGCAACATCATTGGCATCCTGTTCAAAAGATTCGGGTGCGTCCCTGTCGCCGGTATGTCCGTGAGCCTGCAGCTCCACGGCAATAACTTTGTGGGTTTTAGCTAATTCAGGCAATATCCTGCCAAAGGTGGTATAAATGGTGGAGCCGCCGCCATGCAATAGCACCAGCGGCTCACCGGTGCCGTGTATTTCATAATACATTTTCAGGCCGTTCACATTGGCGTAATTGCCAATGGTTTGTGCGGGTGCGGTATTTGTTACCATGATTAATATTAGGCTAAAAATAAGGGTTTTAATATTTTTCATTGTTGTTATTAGTAGGGTTCAGGACAATAATCGTCTCGCCTCACCTAAATCCTCTCCAAAGGAGAGGACTTTAA
>DASXMZ010000224.1:0-5536 GCA_036495385.1 Mucilaginibacter sp.
TGCCGGTTTGGATGATACCGATATAATGGCCGCTGTAAAGGTTTGGGCCGACCATAGTGATTTTGTTTTATCAAAACTATGCCGGGATTTGGTTGAAAGAAATCTTTACAAGGTTGATATAACCAATGACATACCGGATGATAAATATATTGATGAACTGAAAGGACGGGCTGTTAAAAAATATGGAATAACACCATACGAAGCGTCGTATTTTGTTTTTAAAGAAACCATTCGTAACGATGCTTATAAGCCGGGCGACGGCAACATTCGTATCCTGATGAAAAACGGTATGGTAAAAGACATTACAGCAGCCAGTGACAACTCAAATTTGGAAGCTCTGGCAAAAACCGTAAAGAAATATATTCTTTGCTATAAAAAAGAATTGGTTTAATAGTTGATCGTGTTGGATTAGGTGAGTAGTTAAATGGTTGTTGCTGAGGTTTTGGCAAAACTCATCAACCATTAACTTAGTCAAACTTAATCAACCAATTATTAATTTGCTGCTTTAATTTTAACATTTAAATTTGCCGGATGCAATTTACCGCAAAAGAATTAAGTTTAATGCTTAACGGAACAGTTGAAGGTGACCCGTTAACATCGGTAAATCAACTGGCCAAAATAGAAGAAGCTAATGCCGGTTCCCTGTCCTTTTTGGCTAACCCCAAATACGAACAATATCTTTACACTACCGATGCTTCTATAGTAATAGTTAATAACGACCAGGTACTTTCGGCGCCATCAAAAACTACTTTGATACGTGTAGAGAATGCCTATAGCGCATTTTCTTTGCTGCTTGAAAAATACAATACTATAAAATTAGACAAATCAGGTATTGAGCAACCTAGTTATATTCATCCGTCAGCTCAAATAGGCGAAAACGTCTACGTGGGGGCTTTTGCGTATATCGGCCCCAATGTTAAAATAGGCAATAATTGCAAGATATATCCTCATACTTATATTGCCGACGATGCGGTTATTGGTAATAATGTTACTTTTTTTCCGGGTGTGAAGGTTTATTTCGACAGCCAAATAGGAAACAATGTTATCATCCATTCAGGCACTATAATAGGCGGTGATGGTTTTGGTTTCGCTCCTACAGCTGACGGCAGTTATACAAAAATAAGCCAGATAGGAAACGTTATAATTGAAGATGATGTGGAAATCGGTGCCAACACAACGGTAGATAGAGCAACCCTTGGTTCAACCATCATACGAAAAGGGGTGAAACTTGATAACCTGATCCAGATTGCCCATAATGTTGAAATTGGAGCCAATACTGTAATTGCGGCGCAGACTGGTGTATCAGGAAGTGCCAAAATTGGTGAAAATTGCATTATTGGCGGACAAGCAGGTATTGTTGGGCACATCAATATCGCAAAAGGCTCACAAATACAAGCCAAGTCCGGCATAAGCCGAACAATAGTTGAAGAAGGCAAAAAATGGGCAGGAGCCCCGGCCGTATCCTACAACAATAATATGCGTTCTCAAGTAGTTATAAACAGGCTGCCTGAACTTGAAAAGAGAATTATTGAACTTGAAAAGATAATTACTGAATTAAGAAAATAAAGTTCGCCGGTTCATTTGTTCATTAGTTTATTAGTGTACTTTCAAAGCCCAATGAACCAATGAACGAGTGAACTGATGAACACTGTTAAAATCATGAATGTAAAACAAAGAACAATTAAGGCACCGGTTTCAGTTTCGGGTACCGGGTTACATACCGGCGAAAGTGTTACCATGACTTTTAACCCGGCCCCCGAAAATCACGGCTATAAATTCAGAAGGATAGATGTGGTCGGATCTCCGGTAATTGACGCCGACGTTGATAATGTGACCGATACTTCCCGTGGAACAACAATTTCACAAAATGGTGCGAGTGTAAGTACGATTGAACACGTATTGGCAGCGCTTGTCGGCCTTGAACTTGATAATATTTTAATCGACCTGAACGGGCCCGAAACACCTATAATGGATGGAAGTTCCATTCAATTTGTTGATGCAATTAAAGATACCGGTTTTTTTGAACAAGAGGCTGACCGTGAATATTACCATATCCCCTATAACATACACTACTCGGAGCCTGACCGTAAGGTAGAAATGGTAGCAATGCCGCTGGATGATTACCGCTTTACGTGTATGGTTGATTATAATTCGCAGGTGCTGGGCAGCCAGCATGCCAGTATATCGACTATGTCGGAGTTTATTAAAGAAATAGCCTCGTGCCGTACATTTTGTTTTTTGCATGAACTGGAAATGTTATTAAAGCACAACCTGATAAAAGGCGGCGATTTAAATAATGCAATAGTTGTGGTTGATAAGGATGTTGATGATGATGAATTAGCACACCTGGCAAAAATTTTCAACCGCAAAGATATAAAAGTAGCACCCCAGGGTATCCTAAACAATATTGAGCTGCGTCATCAAAACGAACCTGCAAGGCATAAGCTGCTGGATATGATTGGCGACCTGGCGTTGGTTGGCGTTCCGTTGCGCGGCCATATTATGGCGGCCAGGCCTGGGCATGCAGCTAACGTGGCTTTTGCAAAAAAAATAAAAACCCTTATAAAAAAGGAAAGAAGCCGTAAGCATGTAAAAGTTTATGACCCCTATGCTAAACCTGTGTATGATACCGTTCAGATAATGAAAATATTGCCGCACAGGCAGCCTTTTTTGATGGTTGATAAAATACTGGAACTCACAAAAAGTCATGTTGTGGGGCTGAAAAATGTTACCATGAACGAAGACCTGTTTAAGGGACATTTTCCAGGTACACCGTTGTTTCCGGGGGTTTTGCAGATTGAAGCAATGGCCCAAACAGGCGGCATTCTGGTGTTAAATACAGTACCTGACCCTGAAAACTACATGACGCTATTTCTTAAAATCGAAAATGCCAGGTTTAAGGTGCCGGTTGTACCCGGCGATACGATGATTTTTCATTGCAGCCTGCTTACTCCCATAAGAAGAGGAATTGCCCAGATGAAGTGCATTGGTATGGTCGGCGACCGTGTAGTAGTTGAAGCTGAATTAATGGCACAAATTGTAAAAAAACAAAAAACAGAGGACGCATGATCCAGCCTTTAGCATATATCCATCCACAGGCCAAAATAGCCGATAATGTGGTAATTGAACCATTTGTTACCATACATAAAGATGTGGAAGTGGGCGAAGGAACCTGGATAGGTTCAAATAGTACAATTATGGACGGCGCACGTATCGGGAAAAACTGCCGTATTTTTCCCGGTGCAGTAATTTCCGCACCTCCGCAGGACCTAAAATACCGCGGCGAACAAAGTACAGTTTCGGTTGGCGACAATACCATTATACGTGAATGTGTGACACTTAACCGTGGTACCGCACTCGATAAAAACACCACCGCGATAGGCAGTAATTGCCTGCTTATGGCTTACGTGCACGTAGCGCATGATTGTGTTATTGGTGACAATGTGATCATAGCCAATTCGGTGCAGCTTGCAGGTCACATCAACGTATATGATTATGCGTTTATTGGCGGCACATCTGCCGTGCATCAGTTTGTAGAAATCGGCGCGCATAGCATGGTGTCCGGCGGTTCATTGGTCCGTAAGGATGTTCCACCTTTCACAAAAGCCGGAAGGGAACCTTTATCATATATAGGTATAAATTCTGTGGGCTTAAGACGCAGAGGTTATTCGGCAGCGACCATTAATGAGATACAGGAAATTTACCGCATCATTTTCCTGAAAAAATACAATGTTACCAAGGCCCTTGATATTATCGAAGCCGAGTTTAATCCCACTATAGAAAGAGACGAGATCATCAATTTTGTTCAAAACTCTCAGCGTGGAATAATGAAGGGATTTGGGAATTCCTGATAGTTCATAGTTGTTTGTTCATAGTTCATGGTAATGCATTATGACGTTTACAATTCTTCGGCTATGAGCTATGAACCATGAACTATGAACCAAATGAAAATCACCCTCGAAAACATAGGCCGCCGTTTTAATCGCGACTGGATATTCCGGGGAGTCGATTACACTTTTTCATCCGGCAAAATTTATGCTATTCTGGGGCCAAATGGCTCTGGAAAATCAACTTTACTACAAGTGCTGAACGGAAGCTTATCACCTTCTGCCGGAAACATCAATTATCTGTTTGAGGAAAAACCTGTTGAAATTGACGACGTGTACCAGCACCTTAGCCTTGCTGCTCCTTACCTGGAATTGATAGAAGAGTTTACTTTAAGTGAAATGATCGATTTTCATTTCAAATTTAAGGCTCGTATGCCAGGTATTGATAAAAACGAAATAATAGAATTATTGGCTATGGCAAATAGTAAAAATAAGCTGATAAAGTATTTTTCTTCCGGGATGAAACAACGACTAAAGCTGGCTATCGCGTTTTGTTCACATACGCCGATGCTTATGCTGGATGAGCCGACATCCAACCTTGATACACAAGGTGTGGACTGGTATCTAAATCTGGTACAAAAATTTGCTTCAAACCGTCTAACCATAATTTGTTCCAACCAGGAACCTGAATACAGTTTTTGTGACGAGAAGCTGAGTATCACCGATTATAAAGGACACAAATTGAAGTCAGATGTCGGAAATCGGATGTCAGAATAAAACGAAAAATGTTTCGAATATCTAAGATAAATCCCAAATCGAACATCCGAAATCCGAAATCACAAGTACGCTTCCCTTAGCTTAATCAGCTTTATCCAGTGCATAAATTTCATGATTGGGTAAACAGGATCAAACTCGAACCATTTGGCTGCAAAGTTGGCGCTGTTAGGCCGCTTATGGTGGTTGTTTTGAAATAATTCGCCCAGCATTAAAAAGTCAAAAGGTGTTGTGTTTTTCGATTTGTCGCCATTATCAAAATTGGCATAACCATACTTATGGCCGCACCAGTTTACAATAGCTCCGTGAATCGGCCCCATCATAAAATGGATCGGAAGCAACAAAAACAGCCACCAATGGGTGGCGAAGAAAATATAGAATACTACATAAAAGCAACCGAATAAGATGCGTGATGTATAGGTTGAACCCCAATAGTCGAGCAAACGCCATTCGGGATAATTTCCTTTAAATTGTGCTTCCGGTTCTTTCAGTCGTTTTTCATAGAGTTTATAACTAACCGCAGTACGCCACATCATTTGAAAAACATCTTTAAAAAAATATGGAGAATGCGGGTCTTTTTCAGTGTCGCTAAAGGCGTGATGCTCCCTGTGCATTATGGCATAAGCGCGCGGGTTTAAAAATGATGAACCCTGGCAAATAAACGTTAGCAGGTGAAATATACGCTCATTAAATTTATTGGTGCTGAACATTTTATGAGATGCGTACCTGTGCAGATAAAATGTTTGAAAAAATAGGGAAAGGAACCAATGGGCGAGGAAGAATATTAAAATGATCACGAGTAAAATGCAATAAAAAATAATGGAATTATTATAATCGCCAAAGATACAATTTAATTTTTGGGCAATTATACAATTCATAAAAATCAAAAGAGGCCGTTGTGGTTATGCTTTAATCGTTTCACTCTTCGCTTCCGC
>DASXMZ010000225.1:0-7363 GCA_036495385.1 Mucilaginibacter sp.
CGGCACGGGTACGCTGGATAGCTCTTGTTAGCTTCTTAATCGCTTCCTCCTGACCTATTACCCTGCTGCCAACAGTTTCAGCCATATTCAGCAGTTTGTGGCTGTCGGCTTGCCCAACGCGCTGTACAGGGATGCCTGTCATCATTGACACAACTTCTGCAACATTATCTTCAGTAACAGTATATCGTTTTGATTTTGTTTCTGCTTCCCAAATTGCTTTAGCCTGCTCCAGTTCTTCGAGCAAATGTTTTTCGGTATCACGCAGTTTTGCAGCTTCTTCATATTTCTGACTGCGAACTACTTTGTTTTTTTCAACCTTTATCTGCTCTATTTTTTGCTCAATATCGAGGATGTTCTGCGGAACATGGATATTGGTTAAATGCACACGTGAGCCCGACTCGTCAAGGGCATCGATAGCCTTATCGGGTAAAAAACGGTCCGTAATATATCTTGTAGTTAAACTAACGCAAGCGTTGATAGCTTCGGGAGTATAAGTTACGCCATGATGTTCTTCGTATTTTTCCTTTATCCTGTTAAGTATCTCGATTGTTTCATCAGGTGTGGCAGGTTCAACCATCACTTTCTGGAAACGGCGGTCTAAAGCACCATCTTTTTCAATATACTGACGGTATTCATCTAAAGTAGTTGCGCCAATGCATTGTATCTCGCCACGTGCCAAAGCAGGTTTAAACATGTTAGAGGCATCAAGCGAACCCGACGCACCGCCCGCACCAACAATAGTATGTATTTCGTCGATAAACAAAATAACATCAGGCGATTTTTCCAGTTCGTTCATTACCGCTTTCATCCGTTCTTCAAACTGTCCGCGGTATTTTGTACCGGCAACCAGCGAAGCAAGATCCAGGGTAACTACGCGTTTGTTAAACAAAACACGCGAAACTTTACGCTGTACAATGCGCAATGCCAAACCTTCGGCAATTGCAGATTTACCAACACCCGGCTCGCCAATTAAAATAGGATTGTTCTTTTTACGACGTGAAAGGATTTGCGAAACCCTCTCAATTTCTTTCTCACGACCAACAATAGGATCTAAACGACCATCTTCTGCAGCCTTTGTTAAATCACGACCGAAGTTGTCAAGTACAGGTGTTTTTGATTTAATGTCTGATACCTTTTTAGGCTGGCTAAATGATTCTTCTTCTTTAAAGTCATCATCTCCGCCGGTTGATGATCCCGGCATTTCGTCGGTTACATCATTTTTGTGCGATTCAACCTCGCTCTTAAAAATCTCGTAGTTAACGTTAAACTGCATTAATATCTGCGATGCTATATTATCCTCATCACGTAAAATGGAGAGCAATAAATGCTCGGTACCTATTACATCGCTCTTAAAAATTTTTGCTTCAAGATAAGTGATCTTTAATACTTTTTCGGCTTGCTTGGTTAAAGGGATACTCCCTATGTGTACATTAGTGCCTATTGTTCCTTTTACAGCGTCTTCAACAGAACGCCTTAATTTTGCTGTGTCAACAGTTAATTCTTTCAATAATTTAATTGCTACGCCATCCCCGTCGCGGATTAATCCCAACAAAAGATGCTCCGTCCCAATATAATCATGGCCCAGGCGCAATGCCTCTTCCCTGCTGTATTGAATAACATCTTTTACCCGGGGCGAAAATTTAGCTTCCATATATATCCTTCCAATTTATGAATGCTCTAATTTATCATTTTGTTTCTAAATCAGAGCGAGTTGTTTTACACTTATCAACAATATTGTTGCCAACTTTTTCTGTTCGTGATAAACAGACATTGCTATGATAGGCAATTAATTAAAGTTAATCTTTATTTAGCAATTCTATAAATAAAACCTGCAATTGCAATAGAATTTTACAGAAAAACGAATATTTTTTTTATTTTGATACAATTTTAACTAAAAAGTTTAATCACCTACCACCGCTCCTTGTCATTATGACACAATATCATACAGTGTGACCAATTGTATGACATTTAGACATTGATTTTTGTTACAAGCAAAGCAATTTTGTTATAACCTATATACGTACAACGCTGCCAAAATGATTTGCTTTGAGGCTTATTTTTTTAATAATTGTTTAAATGTTTTTGTCTGGTATGAATATTTCGGGAAGTGTGGGTTAACTTATCGGATATTGGTTTCGGTTTTGGATCGTTTTGCCGGGAAATCGCTTTTAAGATTTACAGCGGTCTTTGTATTAAGCCAGGAATGTTTTAAAATAAAAAGAATGTCATGCCGATTACTTGTTTCGGCACCCCATATACAAGGTATACGCCATGTTAGCGAGTATACAAGGTATACACCAAGCAAGCTGCTTGTCCCGTGGGGTGCTGAAACGAGGTCAGCATGACTTTGTGTTTTTAAAAGCGATTTTCCCTGGATTATTTTGCCGCCATGGCTTTTTAACCAAATACAGTTTCGTTAATTTATATTATCAAAACAATCATATCAAATTTGTTATAGGTAATCAATCAATTTTCACCCATATTTGTGCCTCTTTACCTAAGTAAAAGCAATCCCAATTAGTAAAAGCAATCACTAATTCAATAAATCACTAATTCAATAATTAAAAAGGTGGCAGACGAAAAGATAATTTTTTCAATGGCGGGCGTTAGCAAGATCTATCCTCCGCAAAAGCAGGTTTTAAAAAACATATACCTGTCGTTTTTTTATGGCGCTAAAATCGGCGTTATCGGTTTAAATGGTTCTGGTAAATCATCTTTGTTAAAAATTATAGCCGGGATTGATAAAACAAACATCGGCGAGGTTGTTTTTTCGCCGGGATACACCGTAGGCTATTTAAGTCAGGAACCCGAGCTTGATCCCAACAAAACAGTAAAAGAAGTTGTAGAGGAAGGTGTAGCCGAAACCACCGCCTTGCTAAAGGAGTACGAAGACATCAACGAGAAATTTGGCCTTGAGGAATATTACAGCGATGCCGATAAAATGGATAAGCTGATGACACGGCAAGGGGAATTGCAGGATAAAATAGATGCAGTGAACGCATGGGAGCTCGATGTAAAGCTGGAACGCGCTATGGACGCATTGCGCTGCCCGGATCCGGATACCAAAATAAGTGTACTGTCGGGTGGTGAACGCCGTCGGGTAGCACTTTGCCGCCTGTTGTTGCAGGAGCCTGATGTTTTATTGCTGGATGAGCCCACCAACCACCTGGATGCTGAATCCATCGACTGGCTGGAGCAGCACCTTAAGCAATATAAAGGAACCGTAATAGCCGTAACACACGACCGTTACTTTTTAGATAACGTTGCCGGATGGATCCTGGAGCTGGACAGGGGAGAAGGCATCCCATGGAAAGGCAATTACTCATCATGGCTTGATCAGAAGGCAAAACGCCTGGCGCAGGAAGAGAAAACCGAAAGCAAGCGTCAGAAAACGCTGGAGCGCGAGCTGGAATGGGTACGCATGGGGCCAAAGGGTCGTCACGCCAAATCGAAAGCGCGTTTATCCAACTATGATAAATTAGCATCGGAAGAAACAAAGGATAGGGAAGAAAAACTGGAGCTGTTTATCCCGCCAGGACCGCGTTTGGGAAATATTGTGATTGAAGCCAATGGCGTAAGTAAATCGTACGGCGATAAGTTGCTGTTTGATAACCTGAGTTTCTCCTTACCGCCGGCAGGCATAGTTGGTATCATAGGCCCTAACGGTGCCGGTAAAACCACGTTGTTTAGATTGATCACAGGTCAGGATAAAGCCGATGCCGGAACCTTCCGCGTAGGCGAAACCGTTGCTTTAGGCTATGTCGACCAAATGCACGATGACCTTGATGCCAACAAATCTGTTTGGGAAAACGTAACCGGAGGCTTGGAGAACATTATGGTAGGCAACAGGCCCATTAACTCAAGGGCTTATGTCTCCAAATTCAATTTTAACGGTGCTGATCAGCAGAAGAAAGTTGGTGTACTGTCGGGCGGTGAACGTAACCGGGTGCATTTGGCTATCACGCTAAAAAAAGGATCGAACGTGCTGCTGCTGGATGAGCCCACCAATGATATCGACGTAAACACCCTGCGTGCCCTGGAAGAAGCCCTTGAAAACTTTGGCGGGTGTGCCGTTATCATTAGTCACGACCGCTGGTTCCTCGACCGTGTGTGTACCCACATCCTGGCATTTGAAGGCAACTCGCAGGTGTATTTCTTCGAAGGCAACTATTCCGATTACGAAGAAAACCGCAAAAAACGTCTTGGTGATGTAACACCGCATAGGATTAAGTATAAGAAATTGACGGTGTAGATTGATTTCGGATGTCGGATTTCGGATGTAAGAGGTTGGATGTCGGATGTCGGAGGTCGGAATATGGGGTAGAGACGCAATATTTTGCGTCTCTACTACAATATATATTTGCCACCTGTCATGTCCGTCACGGGGTGCCGTTGGGGTGTGGCGGGGGTGTGACAGGATGTTTGCTTTTAATTCCCTCCCTCGGGAGGGGTGCGGCTGACTGGGCGCAAAGGCAGGGAGGGGTTTATCCGCCATACACGTCGCAGAAACCCCTACCTTCCCTTCCCCAAGGAAGGAATTGCACGTGGCCGTTGCTTTTTAAGACTAGATTTATTATTTAGCCTTTGAAATCGAATCTTGATGGTTTTTTTCCAATTCGGCGGCTATTTTTATTTGTTCTGATTTTAGATATCCCGTATCCCTCATTCCTTTTTTAACATCTGCCATATTTTTCGCCTGCCCGTTTGAAAGACCGATTATGCCATTATATAAAAAGATAATGGCACTGGTGTCTTTAGGACCATTTTTAATCGAATCCAGTAGCCGGTTGTAATCTGCAAGCTTAACTTTATAAGCATCACTTTCAAGTGCACGGTGCATGTAATCTGATTTACTGGGTTCTTTTTGCATGCATGAAAATAATGTAACCAATAGCATCAGGTAAAATAAGTTCTTCATGTTTTTAAGTTTTATATAAAAATACCATTTTTGATGCGACATAGCAATTCGTATCTCTCTGTCATTGATAGTGTTGTGACCAATCGATGCCGGATTTCATAGGTTGGATGCAAGCGTAGAGACGCAAAATATTGCGCCTCTATAATATGTGCATCTTTTGTCATGTCCGTCACGGGGTGCCGTTGGGGGTGTGACGGGGCGTGACAGTGTACTCTCACTACCGCAAGGTCAATACTACTAAGTTAACGAAACACAGACCCCATAGGGGTCAAATATTTGTAGAAAATAGATAAATAAGCCTGCCGTGCCGTTAGGTACGGAACACCGCGTTTAATTACCCCGCCATTGTTGGTTTAGTCAGGAGACTATATACGAGTTATACCACGTCCTACTTTATATTAAAAAAGGCGTACTCAAACGAGTACGCCAATAATCGCTACCGTAACCCGGACTGATAGGCGACCAGGAATTTAAACCTGGTAAGGTATGCTTCAAGCGCATCCTTATCTTTTAGGAAGTGAAGATTTTCCATTAATTGGAATTTACTCGAAATATATTATAGCCTACTTTAAAAGTAAACCCTGCCCCTAACGGGGCAAAAAAAGGGGGGGTGCTAATGTTACCGATATTAGGCTCCTACGGAGCCGAACATTTCGCTCCGATCCGGTTTGGATCCAATATCGCCAAACCCGCACAATATATTGCCCCTACGGGGCAAATTGTATTGGTATGATATTTTTCTACCAATATTTGATCCCGATGGGATCGCAATTCCGGCTCCATCGGAGCCCAATATTGGTAGACGGATTATTAAAACAATTTTTCGTGCCGTAGGTACGAAACCTATCCACCTTGCTATCCTATTTGCTATTTATGAAAAATAATAAATAGACGATTTTGTTAATATTCGACCCGATATTAACACATCAACCCTTTTGTTAACAAATAAATCATGCTACCTTTACGTTTATATGGTTGTTAATCAGTTATTTTCGTAGACCCTTAAAATGGTCACTTAAAATTAACCTAAAAAAAATTTTATGACCTGGAGAAAATTTAGCGGCGAAGTCATTCAATCGCCAATTCTGGAAGAAGTTGAAAAGGTAATCGAGAGGGAAACCCACCTTGGCAACAAGCTCAAAGTTTGTATCGGCACCGATTCGCAGGTAAAGGGCACCGTTACCGATTTTGCAACCGTTATTGTGTTTTTGCGTGAGCAACGCGGCGGGTTTATGTTCATCCACCAGGAACGTACCTCGCAAAAAATGAGCATTAAAGAGCGCATGCTTAACGAAGTGCAAAAATCAATCGACATTGCTTACAAACTTTGCGACCTGCTGGACCTTTACGACGTTGATCTTGAGGTGCATGCCGACATTAACACCAACCCAATGTTTAAATCGAACCAGGCTTTGCACGAGGCTATGGGTTACATTTTAAGCATGGGCTTTGTGTTTAAGGCTAAGCCTGAGGCTTTTGCAAGCTCTTATTGCGCAAATAAAATAGTGCAATAGGAAAATTTAATTGTTAACTGATGTTTTCCGTAAACATCAGGTGGGAAATTATTCTCCCTTTATAATCCCTGTAAACTCTGCTTCCCGGCAGGGTATGGCAATCCGCCCCCTCAATTCTCACCATACTTCGGTAAAACCAATTGAAGAACGCTGAAAGCAAAAGGCCAAAGCAGAAAGCCAGTGAAGCTGAAAGCAGAAAGCTATTTATTAGGTTTACTTTTTCCTGTCGTCTTTTTTTCTGCTTTAAGCTTTCTGCTTTCAACTTTTAGCTTTTTGTGGCTTTTACTTTTTGCTTTCAGCTTTTCGCTTTAAGCTTTTACCTCTCTTACCTATAATCAATCCTATATATCAGCGACGCTGATGCAGATAGCCCGTCGCCGGTATTTCTGCCGGTTATAAAGTGACCGCCGGTTAAAAAGAAAGAAAAGGTTTTGGTAAAGCTATGACCGTAGCTTAATGACATTTGGTTGAAAGCGAAGTCCTTGTTATTGATCGGGTTCAATAAATTAAACTCTTTATTGTTACTGGTTGAGTAAAATCCGCTGAAGGCTACGGAAATTTGATTTCGGAATTTCTTATCCAGCGATAAGCCATACGACGCATTGTACCTGTACTGCAGCGGCCCCGACGATCCGAAATATTGCCTTACCGCATTTTCAAGCACATAGAAAGAATTGCAGCCGAATAAATGCCCGCCGCCTCCATATGAAAGTTTTATTTCACCGCCGGTTAAGCCATAGCCCAGGTTAAGATTAGTGTAAAGCGGCGTTATTACGGTACCTTGTATGGTGAAGTAAGATCTGAAATTAATATTGCCAATATAGTAACGAATGCCGGTTTCAAGATCGCCCACTCCTGAGTTGACACTTAAATAGTTGGTTTCGCTATAGGTATTTACCAGGAAGGGTACAGAAGCAACAAGGCTAAAACG
>DASXMZ010000226.1:0-2594 GCA_036495385.1 Mucilaginibacter sp.
GTTTTCACCGGTATTGCTATTACCGAAGTAAATATTCCTGTAGTGCGGGATGTAACCTGGTCGAGCGAGAACAAATAATGATTAAACCAGTATGGCTTGTTGTTAATTATTCTTTTAAAATAATCCCTCGTACCAAAATTACCGTGTGGGGCGTTCACGTTCTCAATCGTCCAGTTATTCTTTTCCTTACCGTTGGCATCCATCCAAAAAACCTGGTTTACCGATATTTTACCCGCGATCTTATTTAACTCCTTACCCTCGTTGGCATCGTAGTGGTTAATACTGTCTTTTTTATTGCTATACTTTATGTTAATATCGGCATTGCCGAGTTTAGTAATATCAACTCTCCCATTTTTAGCGTAGATTGAATTAAAACTATTGAGGGTGTTGTAAGCAGTACATAACTCTTTGGTAAAAGCAGATGAAATAGTATCCGCCAATACATTCCTGGAATCGGAAGAATTGGTACGACCTAAGTAAAAATTATATTTAAAAAAAACGAAAAACATCAGCGACATCAAAGCCATCGCTACAAGCACAGTGGAAATACCATCCAGAATGGTAAGTTTATCCTTGTTACCCATCTGGTATAGTTTTATCCACGGCAGAAAAACTATCAGTATAATGGCAGCTGTTAAAAGAAGCAAGACGATAGACAGTGGCAGTTGATTTTTCTCCTTCTGGTAATTTTTATTTGATACGAGGCCGGTGACTATCCACTCGTGATTTGTGCCAAAATTAACCGGCTGCGAAAATATTTTATAATCTGTTCCACCTATCTTTAAACTGCGTACTCCGGGGCCGGTTATTCCGTTTCTGGCCGCCAGCAGCGAGTCTTTTATTTTGTAGCTTAAACCTGACGGAAAGGTTTCATAAACTATCTTCTTGTTGCTAAAAACTATATAATTATCAAAAACATCTGCCGGTAAAAGCGGCGTTATAAACTGTTCAAATCCAAACTTTATACCCATACTGTATAAAGATGAGTCCGTTTTTGAGCCTGCAGATTTTAGCTTTTTTACTATTGACAAATCTATTTGCCTTGAATTTGAGTCAACTGTAATAAAGGATGCGCTATCTCCGGTTAGGCGGATATCTTTTTTTAATCGTTCATTTTCGTTTATTTCCTTAACGGGCGTTAGTGTAAAGTTCTCCCTTGAATAGTGCGCCAGGTAATTATTTAAAGTATCACGGTAGCCAGGGTGACTGTAAGGCGTAAGCAGGCTGTTTACCTGCGACAAGCTATTATCAATTTTTGAATGTATATTAATGTCAATATTTTGAAGGCAGCGGAACCGGCGTTCCTGTACAGTTTTTTCATTATTAGGTATGTACACAAAAAAGTAACAGGCCCCTAAAAAAATTACGATCAGCAGCGTACCTATAACAGCGACATATTTTTTTCCTACCGAAAAACTGGCCATAGTTTTACCATGTTAAATAATCTTATTGGTTGGCTATTATTAAGGGGTATAATTGGGTTTTGTTAACTTAGGCGTAAGTGATCAGAACTTTTAATAAAATTCTATTGCTTAAAAGTAATTAATATAAAGTTAAAAAACTAAATGAATGAAGAAAAGCGTGTTTATACGTATTTTTTGATATAGAAACGTATTTGTACGCTTTTCATAATATCATAAATATTTATTAATTCCTGGCTGTTAAAATAACTCTATAAACAAAACAACTAATAGTGTTTCAAAATTCTTTTTAGCGATTTCGTCCCTAAATCCTGACCAAAAACTTCTGTATCTTTGTGTAAAGAATATTCATGTCTAAAAAGAAAAATCATTCCACTATAGACCAGGTACTAACCCAAATGGTGCTTGATATATTTGAACAGAACGGAAATACCCCATTAAATTATAAACAAGTCTCTGCCAAATTAAACGTCCGCGACCCTGAAGCGAGGGAAGTAATTTTTGATATCTTAAAGAACGAAACTTTCAAGGGTGTATTAAAAGAACTTAGCCCCGGTAAATTTCAATTGCTTGAGCTGAAAACCTTCATCGAGGGCACCGTTGACCTTACCAATGATGGTTCAGCCTTTATAGTTACCGACGACGAATTTGAAAACGACATTTTTATAGCCCCACGCAAGTTACGCAATGCCCTAAACGGCGACCGCGTGAAAGTTTATGTTTATGCCAAAAGCAAGGGAAAAAATAAAGAGGGCGAAGTAATTGAAATATTGCACAGGGCAAAAATGGAGTTTACCGGCATCGTAAAACTCTCGGAACGCTTTGCTTTTTTTATTCCGGACGACCGCAAAATGATGCACGATATATTTATTCCGATAAATGAGCTTCATGGCGCTAAAAACGGGATAAAAGCAGTTGCTGAAATTACCGACTGGCCGGTAGATGCTAAAAACCCTATTGGCCGAATTAAACATATTTTAGGTAAACAAGGTGAGAATGACACGGAGATGAACGCCATTCTTGCTGAATTTGGTTTTCCTTTATCATTTCCCGGTGAAGTTGAGTATGAGGCAGAAGAAATACCTGATGTTATCAGTCATGAAGAAATTTCCAGACGGCGTGATTTCAGAAATATTACCACATTTACCATTGATCCGTTTGACGCCAAAGATT
>DASXMZ010000227.1:0-4942 GCA_036495385.1 Mucilaginibacter sp.
ACGAGGTAAGGTCTCCGTTTGTATCAAAATAATTCCGGTCAATTTCGAGTCTTCTGTAGGTTTGTTGTCCGTTGTAGGCGACGTTAGCAAACAGGTTAACTTTGTTTACACGGTAATTTAAGTTAATGCTCTCATGGGTACGGCCGTAAAAACCCTGTGCATAATTGGCCTGCACCACCGCATGAAATCCCCTGATGGTATTTTTTTTAGTTTTGATATTGATCACGCCCGCATTTCCCGCAGCATCGTATTTAGCCGGTGGATTATCCATCAGCTCTATCTGATCCAATGATGAAGCTGGTAAAGAACGCAGGTAAGTTGCCAGGTTGGCGGCCGAGAGATAGGTGGGTTTATCATCAATCATCACCAGCACACCGCTTTTCCCTTTAAAGGTGATATTGCCATCAGCGTCTACCTGAACGCCGGGTGTTTTTTCCAGTACCTCCAAAGCGTTGGTGCCGGTATTGGATATCAGCGCCCCCACGTTAACTACGGTGCGGTCGATTTTTTGCTGGATATATGATTTTTGTGCTGTTACGGCTACTTCGTTTAACGTTTTTCCGGTTGACGATAAAATAAATGCCGCTAAATTAACCGGTTTTTGCAGGCTGACAACTACGTTGCCGCTTATAAAGTTTTTATAGCCAATGTAGGTTACCTTTATAAGGTAAGTATTATCCTGTAAGTTTTGAAAGGCGAAACTGCCGTCAGGTTTAGCAAGTTGGGTACTTACCACTGCCGAATCTTTTGCGGCGAGTAAAATTACTGTTGCGCCGTCGAGTGGTTTTTTAGCATCGTCTAAAACCGACCCAGCGATTTTACCGCCGGTGGTTTGTGCTTTAGCAAATTTGAATGACGAGATTGTTAGCAAGGATAAAAAAAGTAGTTGTATTAATTTCATGGCTATAAGACGACGATTGGATGGTCATCGTTACATGAAAACTTTAAATTGATGTGCGGATGTGCAGATGTGCGGATGTGCAGATTATAGATGTGCAGATGCCTGGATTGATGTGCGAATGTGCAGATTACTGATGCAATTGCTTTTTGTTGAAATACTATTATCTTTAGCAAGATATAAAAATAGTAACTCTAAAATATTACAATGACAAGCGCTGTAGTACAATTAATTTCGTTAGTTTCATTTGGTAATGAATTTCTAAAAGAAGGTATTTTATCTAAAGACTTTTATACTGATAAGAATTTTCAAGATGACAATATTAAATTCATTGACTTTGAAAAATCAATTGTAACCCGTTTAGTTAGAGAAGTAATTATTGCTGGCGACCCTGATAAATGGTTTGCATTTTTAAAAAAAGATGGCTGCAAATCTTTGAAAATTCTTTTCCAATATTCATCAGATAACCCTAATAGAGATTATGCACTTTCGTCATTCGTTGGAGGCGGTGGGATGTGGTTAATCGAAGCCGTTTATGAAAATTATTCAAATTATTGGACTAGTAAATGGGAAGTAATTAGCAAAAAGCCTGACCCCACAATATGGAGTGTGAAATATGGTGCTGTAGCAAAGAAACAGCCTAAAAGTTCCCCCGACTTGAATCTAATAGAGGCGAAAAAGGAGCTTTTAGAAATTTTAGATAGTATTTCCAACTTTGCCTATAAATATACTTTTCCTTATTGGGGGAATGCTTTTAAAAAAGCATCATCTAATTTAAACAATCCAAATCCAACGATTTCTATAAACAGGATAATAGAAAAAAATTATTCATCAGTTGCGAAACAAATTTTATTTTCCGTAGAGGCGGCCTGGGTATTTGGTGGTATGGCGTCCTGGAATGATTGGTCATTTGATGATAAAGAAGTTAATAAACAATATAACGAGCTAACAAAAAAACTCTACGATGTGATAGTTAGAAGCATAGTTGCATCAATCAATTCTGAGCATTATCCATTAATTGCTTAAACAATACTCTAAAAAAAGAATTAGCCATTAATTTATAGCATCTATATCTTAAAATCACCAATCATTTTGCTAAAAATATTAGGAAATTGATTTAAAATCCGCACATTTGCACATCAAAAATCTGCACATTAAACAAGTTGGCTAAAACTAAAATCGCATATTTCTGTCAAAGCTGTGGCTTTGAGGCTGCCAAGTGGCTGGGTAAATGCCCATCCTGCGGGCAATGGAACACTTTTGTTGAAGAAGTGATAGAAAAGGCTAATACATCAGTCCCTAACTGGAAGACTGCCTCTACGACCTTGCAAAGAGCCAATAAACCCATACAGGTCGCCGATATTACTTTTAATGAAGAACAACGCCTGCTTACGCCCGATAATGAATTTAACCGCGTATTAGGCGGCGGCATTGTTGCCGGTTCGCTGGTATTGATAGGAGGGGAGCCCGGTATTGGTAAATCAACCCTGATGCTGCAATTGGCTTTGAACATGCCAAATTTGAAAGTGCTTTATGTCTCTGGTGAGGAAAGTGAACGGCAGATAAAAATGAGAGCGGAGCGGTTGGAGGAAGTTGGAAGTCGGAAGTCAGAGGTCGGAAGTCGGAAGTCAGAAGTTGGAAGTCAGAAGTCGGAAGTCAGAAGTCCGAAATCCGAAATCGAACATCCGAAATCCGAAATTAACAAAGGGACTTATATTCTTACCGAAACATCAACTCAAAACATATTTAAACAGATAGAAGAGCTTGAGCCTGACCTTGTTGTTATTGATTCGATACAGACCCTGCACTCGGCGCATATTGAATCAACGCCCGGGAGTGTTTCGCAGGTGCGGGAATGTACGGCTGAATTGCTTCGATTTGCTAAGGAAAGTTCAACCCCTGTGTTTTTAATTGGTCATATCACCAAAGACGGCATGATTGCAGGCCCTAAAATACTGGAGCATATGGTTGACACTGTTTTACAGTTTGAGGGCGACAGGCATCATGTTTACCGCATTTTACGCACGGTAAAAAACAGGTTTGGCTCAGCATCTGAACTTGGCATTTATGAAATGCTTGGCGAGGGATTACGCGAGGTATCCAACCCATCGGAGATATTGTTGTCGCAACGCGACGAGCCTTTAAGCGGTATTACCATCTCGACTACCTTAGAGGGAATGCGGCCAATGATGATTGAAACACAGGCGCTAGTGAGCCCGTCGCCATACGGCACACCACAACGCACAGCAACAGGCTTCGATACACGCCGGATGAGCATGCTGCTGGCCGTGCTTGAAAAACGCTGTGGCTTTAATCTGGGTGCCAAAGATGTATTCTTAAACATTACGGGCGGCATCCGTGTGGAGGATCCTGCGATTGACCTGGGACTTGCTGCTGCCATCATTTCGTCGCACCAGGATATACCCATTCCCTTTAAAACCTGCTTTGCAGGTGAGATCGGCTTGTCGGGCGAGATTCGCGCCGTTAACCGGGTTGAACAACGAATTGCCGAAGCACAAAAACTTGGCTTCGAACAAATATTTATTTCAAAATATAACCTCCCATCCGGCGGACAGGATAAAAAAGGCATCGACCTGTCGCGTTATAAAATTGATATAAAAGTGGTAAGCCGCATTGAAGAGGTTTTTGAATTGTTGTTTGGATGATTTTGAGAAATCTAACTAATTTTAAACAATGTGTTTAAAATGAGGGTAGAGAGAACGCCATATACTACAACCTTTTACGTTTGGAATTGCGTTTCCGCAATTTTCTATTCGTCTTATGTTACCCCTTTTCATAGCCATAATACCATACAGTTGATATTTGATTTAAGAAAGAATTTCAAGTTCAGGGTTAAAAATGGCAGCTGGGACGTTTATAAAACATTAATAATTAAGGAAAATACCATTCATCAGCTTGATACCAGCAACAGTGTACAGTTAATTATTTACGTTGACGCAGCCAGCGATATTGCAAAGGCTTTAAAAGTAAAATACCTGCAGCAAAACGATTTTTTTTCACCTGATATAGACCTGCTTAATTTTTTAAAACCCGGCGAGTTAGAACAATGCCTGATTGAAGCGAATAAGGATTTGCTGGAAAAATTAGTATATCAGATATTAAATAAATTGGTTGATGGCAGAAAAACAACGTTAAGGGATCAACGGGTAAAAAAGGTAATCGACATATTGGCCGCAGGGGATCCATGGGAAATGACAATTAGTTTGTTGGCCGAAAAAGTATTTTTATCGGAAAGCAGGCTGCGTAACCTGTTTAAAAATGTTACCGGCGTTTCGTTGCACAGATATATCATCTGGAATAAAATAACCCTCGCCATTACCAGGATAATGAACGGAGCTACCGTGGCTGAAGCAGCGATGAGTTGCGGATTTTCGGATAGCAGCCATTTTCATAAAATGATAATACAGATGTTTGGAATAAGCCCTTCGCAGTTTATAAGAGATAACGACAGGAAAAATTTCGACATATCTGATATTTCTCCGCTTGGCCTGGTAACCAGGCAGTACGATGACCGCTTTTGGAACGTTGAGCGG
The DNA here is from genome assembly GCA_036495385.1 of Mucilaginibacter sp. GTDB lineage: Bacteria > Bacteroidota > Bacteroidia > Sphingobacteriales > Sphingobacteriaceae > Mucilaginibacter. The sequence continues at coordinate 4,453 of DASXMZ010000227.1, forward strand.
ACGCTCAGCATCAAATAAAAAGCCCCCAGGATTTTTCATCTGATTCAAAGTCAGTCATTATTTACAACTTTTATTTTTTTGTACTTGGTAAGTTTGATTTGGTTAAATGATTATCAAAAACTAAATCAAATGAAAACAGCAGGTACATTAAACGCCTCCCGGCTCAATTGGCCGAATGGCATTTTTAAGACTTCTATGAAATTGGTTACTTTTCTGATTTTTTTTGGATTTGCATCATTTTCATACGGGCAAAAAGATATTTCGGTTAATTCGGCACATCAGCTTACACCTGTTCGCGGTTATTATAAGTTATTGCAATCTCTAAGCCCCGACCCAAAATCTTCCGCTGAAAGTTTGGATAAAATCAAGTTTCCTTTTGATCAGGCGTTCGCAGACAAGGTACTAAGTACCAAACCCTTTTATCTTCAGAATATTTCCCTTGATGATTTTAAAATCCCTGCGCCGCCCGCAAATAGCTCAGCACAAACAC
>DASXMZ010000228.1:0-21677 GCA_036495385.1 Mucilaginibacter sp.
TATATTGGATATCACTGAAAGCAAACGTGATGAGATAAGAAAAAATGACTTTATTGCCATGGCGAGCCACGAATTAAAAACACCGCTCACTTCAATCAAAGCCTATTTACAGTTGTTATCAAAAAAGCTTGCCAACTCAGATGACGATTTTACGCATACGGCACTTTTAAAAGCCAATATACAGGTAAATAAGATGACCAACCTTATTCACGGCTTTCTCGACTTGTCGAAACTTGAACCAGGTAAATTGCATCTCAAATTAAAAGATTTTGACATTAATAAACTGATTGAAGATAGTATTGCTGAAATTAACCATACGGGTCACGACCATATCATCGAATTTGAACGGGTAAAAAGATTAACCGTGCAAGCCGACAGGGAAAAGATTGGCCAGGTGATTAATAATTTTTTAAGCAATGCTATCAAATATTCTGACAAGGGCAGCAAGGTAACCGTTAGCTGCAGGCGAACAAAGGGTTATGTAAAGGTCTTAGTATTGGACGAAGGAATAGGTATTAAGCCCAAAGAGCAGAGTAAACTGTTTCAGCGTTTTTACCGGGTTGAGAACGAGAAGATGAAAAATATATCGGGCTTTGGCATCGGGCTTTATCTTGCAAGCGAAATAATACAAGGTCACGACGGTAAAATAGGGGTTAGCAGCGAGGAAGGTAAAGGCGCAACGTTTTACTTTAGTTTGCCAATTGCCGGCGAAATGAGTAAATAACGAACACCGAATATTGAATTATGAATATCGAAATAAACTGTCAATAATTAAAATTCTTATTCGGTGGTCGTTGTATGAACATATACTGTTAATTAAAATCAGTTTCATCGACGCTTGGGCCATAGCTTCCGGGTATCGGTATATCCAGCAAACGTAGAAATACGCCTAATTGCGCCCGGTGGTGAACGGTTTGACAAAAAGCCATCCGGATTATTTCTGCCTTGGTAGAGACACTGTAAATCTGATCTCCATTGCGCAAAGTCCAGTTGCGCAACAATTCATCTTCCGTGGTTTTTGCCAGATGAGTGCTGCCATCGGCGTACGACTTTTCAAAAACCTCCAATAAGGCCGGAGTTTCGTTAATCACTTCCGGCTTATACGGATTATTCGCAAAATCAAGTTCGTTTGTAGTTATTGCCATGCTAACCCATGCCGGCAATTCTGCAATATGAGTGGCGAGTCTTCTTACGGTCATGCTTTTTGGGTGTGGCTGCCAGTCGTATTTATCATTTGGTATACGCGAGAGCATTTTGCGTGTAGTTTCAGCTTCCTGCTCCATTTCTTTTAATAATATTGGGATAATTTTCATTTTAGTAATTTGTTTTTAATTTGCAATGAAGCTATCATGAGCCAATTTTTTTTGTGTAAGCTCATGATGGTTCCATGACTTTGTTTTTTTGATTTGTTATTCAAAGAAACTAAGCGGTAGTGACAGCCCTATGTCAGCAGTGTTTTTTTTATTGTTGAAAAGTTGCAAAACTGTTGTAAGGTTGAAATGTTGCAAGACTGTTGGAAAGTTGAAAAGTTGTAAGGTTGAAATGTTGGAAAATAGCGACTGGTTTATCTAATGGTTCCTGATTGAAGTAATCGTGTTTATCGGTATCTAAGAACTTTACAACATTTCAACTTTACAACCTTCCAACAAATTAAGAACCTTACAACATTTCAACTTTACAACCTTACAACAATAGCCTTCACAACGCCATAAAATACGAAGTGAGCGAGTTGAAATCATCGAACTTCAAATCATAATCTTCGGTTGTGCCGAAGCCATAGCTTACAAACACAAACGGAATGCCGGCCTTGCGGCTCTGTTCGCTGTCACCGGCGGTGTCGCCAATATAAACCGGGTTGTTAAGCTTATGCGTATCAGTAAGCAATTTGATATTGTGGTGTTTGGGCAGACTGTTTACACCATAGGCAATTTCATCGGTAATGTAATCGTCAATACCGGCCCAATCAATAAACACGCGGATAATACCTTTGGCGCAGTTGCTCAAAATAAAAAGTTGGTATTTTGTAGCGAGTTGTTTTAATCCGTCTATAACCCCATCATACAATATTCCACCGTTTTCGGGCAGTAGCCGGCGCCTTATATCGGCAATGTTATCATATATCTGGTTTCGCCGTCCTTCATCATATTCAGGAAACACACTTTGCATTACTTTGCTGCCTTCCCAGCCTATTCTTTCAAGCAGCTCTTCTCTTCGCATCACTTTGTCGATGTTCATTTCCTTAAACATCAGGTTCCATGATTCGGTGTAAGTATCTGCCGCATCCCAAAGGGTACCGTCCATATCAAATATCAGGCTATCTGGTTTTTGCATAGAGTTTGGTTGCATCAAATAATATTATGTAGGCCAATCGCCATTTTCAAAATTGTATCAATAGTTTTAATGGGTATATCCTCCCCGGCGTCCAGTTGCATTATTTTCATCCTGGAGCGTTTTTCGATAATTAACAAAGGATGATCTATCTTTCGCCCTTCCACAATACCAATATACGGCTGATTTGTTTTTTTGTTTATAAATAGCAAAACATCTTACCGTTATAACAGTAAAACGGCATTTTATATTTCCAGGCTTCGGTTATATTTTTATCATAGTCAAGAATAAAGCCTCTCAAAAAAAGCAGGCAGCTTTTTAAGGGTTCGTGTTTTTGCAGGAAGAAATTGTCTATTTCGCGCAGCATGTTTACACACTCAGCACCTGGCTTTTTACCTCTTTATCAAAGTTTTCCATTACCAGTACTGCGGCGCCTATCAGTTCGGCATCGAAACCAAGTTCGGATATGAGCAATTCCGTACCGCTGGAGAGACGCGGTATACAATATTTATGCAGCGCCTGCTGTATAGGCGCCAGTAATATTTTTCCAACCTTTGCGCCCCGTCCGCTTAACACGATAGCCTGCGGGTTCATGATGTGGATGAGTATAGCGAGTGCTTTACCTATCTTATAACCTGAATCAGTGAATAGTTCTATGGCGAATTGGTCGCCGTTATTTGCGCATTCTATGATTGCATCGGCCATGAGTTTTGAATGCGCCTCGTCAATTTGTTTTAAACTGGTTATGCGCCCTTGCTCTATACCTTCAACAGCTTTTTTTAAAACTACCCGCATCGAGGCCTCGGCTTCCAGGCAGCCGCGTTTGCCGCATTCGCACAGCGCGCCGTTTTCGGACAAGGGGATATGACTAAACTCACCTGCAAAACCGTTACGTCCCCTGAATATTTCGCCATTGACAATCATCCCAAGGCCAATGCCCCAGCTCAGGTTAATTACCATTACCTCTTTTTGTGACTTTGCTATACCGAATTTTTGTTCGGCAAGAGCAATTAAGCTGGAATCGTTATCAATGTAAGTGGGTAAACCGGTTTCATCCGATATGGTTTTCGTCAGGCTTTTACCGCCTCTGTCAAGGTAAGTATAGTTGACACCTTTGACAGGATTTATAAAGCCGGGCATGCCTATGCCTATGCCGGCAATTTTATCTTTATTAATCCCTGAGAGTATGATATATTGATTGATTTTTTCTATTAACTGATCGAGGGCCCTGTCATTGTTCAGCAACTTTAAATCAAACATTAAAAAATCGGCTACCGGATGATTAAGCAAATCGACCAATTGAATGCGGGTGGATAACTGGTCCATCGCAATAGCCAGAATGTACATTGCATTAGTCTTGATAGCATACATTAGCGGACGGCGACCGCCACTTGAGGAGCATAGCCCTGCTCAATTACAAAACCCTCGTCAATAAGCTCATTAACCGCTTTTGCAATTGATGGAATACTTTTATCAAATAGTTCACTTAGCTCAGCACATGACATAGCCTTATCGAAATAAAGGCTTTTTATGATCATATTTTTTAACTGGCTGCTTTTCAAACTTTTAGCTTTAACTTCCATCAAGTAAGTAAATAAATTATAATTAGGTTATTATTGGTTGTATTGGTCGCTTTGCGTATTGGTCCGCATGCTAAATCTAAGAATAATATAGTGAATATTTATTGTAATTTTTACAGTTGTTAGCAATATCTACAAGACGCATATTATTCAAGAACGTTTCACAGTTTTAAAAAAAATTAAAACAATTCAATTATAAATACAGCATTAATACATTGATAGATTCTTCGGGGTTGCCTTACCGGGCAAACTTTTTGCAGGGCCAATTAATTCATGAATCTAATAGTTCCATTTTCCTTCCAGTTTGGCATCCTTTTCGAGTATACGGTATAACTCCTTGTCAGCTTTGGTCGCTTTTTTATATTCTTCTGAATCGGGGCTCAAGGTGTCAGCTTTTCTTTTTATTAATATCACATTCAGGTTTTCCTCTGTATGTTTTATAATCCTCAATTCCTTTGAATGACCGGGTAATTCGAAAGTTATTGTATCGCCCTTCGCTACGGTTAGCTGGAAAAATCCAAGGCTATTTGTGGTTGCCTTTTCTGCAGTTCTAATGTTTGAAACTGTAACACCATTCAAATTTTCAAGGCTCATACCGATAACTCTACCCTTGAGTAAAACCAGGTAGAAATCTTTTTTAAAAACATAATGTTCAATCGGGGTATCGATAATTTGGGCGAAAGATGTTTGTGATGAAAAGAATATAAAAGTGAAAAGGGCTGGCAGAAATAACGTTGTTGAAGGTTTTATATTTAGGATCATTGTTTAAGGTTTGTTGGCTAAGATATATTTTTTAAACCTAATCCAAACAAACCCAACAATAATATTGAGACTGCGTCACGTTATCAACAAGATCGCCTAATCTTAATATCTGATAATCACACTTTTATATTTTGCTTTTCACCTTTTACCCTTCGACTTTCTGTTTTCCCTTACTTCTCCACCTCAAATTCCTTTTTCAATTTAATGTCCTCCGACGAACTCCCTATCATCACCTGGAATTTTCCCGGCTCAACAGTCCAATTCATATTTTTATCAAGGATGGCCAGGTCGTCAGGGTGTAGGATGAATTTTACGGTTTTCTTTTCGCCCGGTTCAAGCGGTACCCGTTCAAAGCCGCGCAGGTCATATTCGTAGGTAGTTACGCTGCTCACTTCCTGTTTAAGGTATAGTTCCACTACATTGTCGCCTTTGCGTTTGCCGGTATTGGTTACATCTACAGTTACAGTTATGTCGCCCTGCTGATGTTCCTTTTCGGGCGATACCTGTAAATTGCTATATTCAAACGTGGTATAACTTAAACCATATCCAAATGGGTACAAGGCGCCATTTACACTGGTTTTGCCCCAACTGTTTGCGCCTCCCTGCGGTGCTTGTGAACCTGGTTTGAAAGGAAAATTAAACTCAATCTGCCCGGTTGTTTTCGGGAAGGTAATGGAAAGCTTGCCGCCGGGGTTGTTATCGCCAAATAGCGTTTCGGCTATAACACGACCGCTTTCTCCGCTTGGGAACCAGGCTTCCAGTATAGCGGGTACATATTTGTTTTCCCAGTTAACAGTAAGTGGTTGCCCGTTTATCATCACCATTACTACAGGTTTGCCGGTTGCTTGCAGGGCCTGCATCAATTTCAGCTGGCGACCCGGTAAATTCAGCCCGGTACGCGATAAACTTTCACCGACCCTGTCCACATCTTCGCCAACAACCGCTATCACCACGTCCGACTGTTTTGCCAGCGTAACTGCCGAATCAATTGATGCCTGCTCCTGTTGTGTAAGCGGCGTTTCAATGATCTCGCTCTCCGGCCAGGTGGCGTCAATGATATTACAACCTTTGGCGTAATTTACGGTTGTGCCGCTCCCAACATAGTTTTTAATGCCATCAAGCACGCTGGTTAAGGGGTTGTGCGATGGGCCATACCTGCTAACCGAATAGTTTGTTTCGGTGGCAAGCGGGCCGGTTACTAATATGTTTTTTATGGCTGATTTATTTAGCGGTAGCAGGTTATTTTCGTTTTTAAGCAACACCATCGATTCCCGGTTCATTTTTAAGCCCATCGCAGTGGCCTCGGCGTTATGCACAATTTTATCGGCAGCTTTAGGATCCTCCACATAAGGGTGATCAAACAAGCCAAGCTTAAATTTTACCCGCAATACGTCACCCACGCGCGAATCCAAAGTTTTCATTGATATTTTTCCTTCGGCATACAACTCACGCAGTGGCATTATATAAGTTTGCGGCATAGTAAAGTTGGTACGCACGTTTAACCCGGCCTCGAAAGCCTGCCTTACGGCTTCGTTTTTACTATCGGCAACGTGGTGTTTGCTGTAAAGAAATTCAACAGCCTCACTGTCGGACACTACATAGCCATTAAAACCAAATTTCTGGCGTAATAGCTCGGTCAAAAAATAATAACTGCCCGTTATGGGTTCACCGTTCCAATCGTTATAGCTGCTCATTACACCTAATGCATGGCCTTCCTGAATGACCCTGCGAAAAGGGTAAAGATATATCTGGTACATTTCCCTCGGAGCAACGTGCGGGTCGGTACGGTCGGCACCATCGCGACCGCCTTTCGGCACACTGTAAACCGCGAAATGTTTTAAAGTTGATACGATACCTTCTTCCTGGATGCCGATCGTCATTTGTTTGCCTAATTCAGCAATAAGAAACGGATCCTCGCCATAACATTCCACCACACGTCCCCAACGTTGATCGCGGGCCGGGTCGAGAATAGGTGCATAGACGTTAGTGTATCCCAGGGCTTTACCTTCGCGGCCCACAACCTGTCCTGCCAGATGTACCAGTGGGGCATCCCAGGTGCTTCCAATACCAATAGGAGCAGGTAAAGACGTAGCCCTGTCGTGGTTAAGGCCGTGTATGCCTTCGTTGGTAAAATCAACCGGGATACCCATGCGGGTTTGTTCAACAAACCATTTTTGGATGGTATTTATGGCTGCCGCGTGTTTGCTATAAGGGTAAGAATATTGTGTTGGCGCAGCATCGGTATGGGAGGTTAAATTGTTCAGTTCTTCATCAATATTGGCAATGCCATCTTTCCAAACTTCGTTTTTCCAGGATTCGGTGGGCATTTCTTCTTTTAAAACTCGTTTGTAGCCATATAGCGTTGCAAGCTGACAGGTTTTTTCTTCAACCGTCATCTGGCTTAACAAATCAGCCACCCGTTTATCTATCGGTTGGGATGGATCTTCAAACACATCCATTTTGCCGTTCTTATTAAAATCAATCCAGCCTTTATGGTAGATGTTTTTTTCCTGCGCTGAAGTTTTTATAGTTAACGATAGCAGTAGTGGCAGGAGCAGTGGTAGCGGTTTTTTCATTTGGGATGAAATATTGGGTTGGTCAAATATAGAAAAGTGTTGGTTATACACCGTGTCTGTATGTGTAAAATATTTGATTGGGTTGGGGCAGCAAAAAGCTAAAAGACTAAAGCGGAAAGCTTTGGAAAGCCGGGCTAAACAAAAAGCCCCTGCATTTGCAGGGGCTGAAAAAATATTATTTATAGGGGATGCTTGTTATTATAGAGGATCAAGCTTTCGCCTTAATTGGCTTTCCCGAACTCACCGTTAGCATTAATGGTGATCTCGTCGCTTAGCATTGTTGAGCCAGCCTGGGGAGCAAAGTTAAAGTCAGTTCTTTTAATTACACCTGTTAGTTTAAAACCTGCATCATCTTTCTTACTCATTGGATTAGTTATTGTACCACGGTACCAAAGATCCATTGTTACCGGTTTGGTAACACCATGTAACGTAAGGTCGCCGGTTAATTTATAGTGATTTGTGGAAACAGTACTGATGCCGGTGCTGGCAAATGTCATAGTAGGGAATTTATCAACGTCAAAATAGTTAGCACCCTTTAAGTCCTTGTCGCGATAGTCAACATCTGTGTTTACTGAAGCTGTATTCACAGTTAATTGAAACTTAGCGTCGCTAAAATCAGGTTTTGAAGCAACTATTGTACACGAAAAATCTTTAAAGATACCATCAACGTCTGATACCATTAAGTGTGTGATGGTAAACCCAAGCTTGGAATGCATTGGATCGTTTTTCCATGTAGTTTGTGCAAATGCTGCAGTATTTAATAATGCAACCGCAAATAAGATAAATGTCTTTTTCATAAACTGTTTTCTTGGTGAATAATTTTGATTTCTTGCCACAAAGTTAATACTTCACCTCAATATTTCAGAAATTAATTGTTTAAACATCTTTTTTTACAATCGGCTGATTTTAAGCTATGATCATCTGATTTGTCATTCTAAACCTTAATTTCGTACCTGGATTTGTAAAAACACATTAACTATGAAATACAGGTATCTTGGAAAAACCGGGGAGAGATTATCTGCCACCGGTTTAGGCTGCATGGGGATGAACCATGGTTACGGGACTTTTGATGATAATGAATCTACAGCCACCTTAAACCTGGCGCTTGATTTAGGTATTAACTTTTGGGATACTGCCGATGTTTATGCCAACGGCCGTAATGAAGAGCTGGTAGCCAAAGTGCTTGCACCCAACCGCGACAAAGTTTTTATTGCGACAAAATTCGGCTTCAGGCAAAAAGAAGACACGGAGGCTTTTCCGGGTTCTGCCGGAAGTTATTTCGATGGTTCGCCTGCATACCTGAAAACTGCGGTTGAAAAAAGTTTAAAGCGGTTAAATATCGATACCATCGATCTCTATTATGCACACCGAATTGATCCCAATGTGCCTGTCGAAGATATGGTTGGTGCAATGGCCGAACTTGTAAAAGCAGGAAAAGTGCGATACCTCGGTTTATCAGAGTCCTCTGCCGCATCGCTACGAAAGGCGCACACCGTTCACCCGATTGCTGCACTACAAAGCGAATATTCATTGCTCACCCGCGATGTCGAGGCGGAAATATTGCCGGTATGCCGCGAATTAGGCATATCGTTGGTTCCATTCAGCCCATTGTCCCGCGGTTTGATAACCAATACCTTAAATATTGATGAGCTGCAGGATGGTGATTTTCGAAAAACCCTGCCGCGCTTCGGCGACGCGTACAAGGAAAACAACCAGCAACTGGCTTCATCGTTTGCTGGAGTTGCTTCAAATAAAAATTGTACGCCGGCACAGTTGGCCCTGGCATGGGTATTAGCACAGGGCGAGGACGTTATTCCTATCCCGGGTACCAAAAAGACAAAATACTTAAAGGAGAACGCTGCCTCCGTTGATATTGAATTAACGCCTGCCGACTTACAGGAGATTCAAAATATCATAAATAAATATCCAAATACCGGCATGCGTTACGGAGAAGGCGCTTTAAAGCTGGTAAATAATTAAGTTTAAGTAGAATATCATTCTATACGAAATATTTTCGTAAACTAATAATGTTTTTGAAATATCCGTTAAAACACGGGGAAAATACCGTGAAAACACCCCCATTTGGATTATTGCAATGATGTTCATTATACGTTATTTTTGAAAAGTAACTGCACCCTGTTTTAATATTTAAGCTGATGGATTCATTTGAAATAATAGCCAAAGAGGATATATATAAAATAATACATCACTCCGATAGTGATGATACCTTTGTAGTATTTAACTATGCAACGTGCCACGTGATAAAGCGAAATGCATCCGGAAAGTGGGAAGCAGTCGGACATCGCTTCGGAACCGCTTACGTGCCGTTAAAGGAAATTGGAGCCGCAATAGATAAATATTTTAGTATGCAGTCGTGAAAATATTGCAGATACGTCTACTTCATGAAGAAGTCATCCACCGTTTTATTAAAATCATCGGTATGCTCAATAAGGGTGCCGTGGCCTGAATTTGGTACCACCCATAAATTAGCTTTCGGAATGTTTTTATAGATCAATATGGTATGCTCCACAGGTATAAGGTCACGGTCGCCGCAAATAATAAGCGAGGGGCATTTAATAGCCTTTAGCGCAGTTAACGGAATATTAGGCTGATCATAATCAAGCATAAATATCTTCCAGTCGTTTTTCTCTTTGAGCGTTGTTCTTACCTTGTTTTTCTTCTCATTATAATCTTTCACCATATCCTTCCATAAAGACGGAATTAGAGCTGTCGAGTCCGGCCACAAATTTGCCCCGGTTGAAGCCAGTTTAATCACCTTATCCGGATGGCGCATGGCAAGCAGCAAGGCATTGATACCGCCGTCACTCCAGCCTATTACATAGCTCTTGTCGACATGCAGGGTATCCAGTAATGTGGCAAAATCATCGGCCATCATTTCAAAACTCAGTGAATCGCGGGGATCGGTTGATTTGCCGTGCGCACGGCTATCCACCACAATTACCTTATATTTTTTGGCGAAATAAGGAATGTTTTTGCTGAAGGCCTTTATACTGCCGCCGTTTCCGTGTATCATCAGCAGTGGTTTACCCTCGCCGTAAACTTCGCAATACATTTTAATGCCGCGGATATTATAGTATTTGCCCGCAGCGGGATTATTGCCATAGGGGATAGGTTTTGGCTGGCTATAGCAAAAAAAGGTTGCTATATGCAGGAATAAAAGAAGGGTTAATTTTTTCATGGTACTTTCATTAACAATAATCAAAACAACGATTATATTGCAAGTGCCAATAAATATATGCCTTTAATATTTACGATAAAATTTTATGCTGAATAAAACTGCGGAAGCATCGGCCCAAACGATGGCTGACAGAATCCGGTCAATAATCGGCGGCTCCCTTGGAAACCTGGTTGAATGGTACGATTGGTATGTTTACACCGCTTTCGGGTTATATTTTGCAGGTGCTTTTTTCCCGTCGGGTAACCAAACCATACAATTATTAAATACAGCGGGTGTTTTCGCTATCGGCTTTTTAATGCGACCGATTGGTGGTTGGCTGATGGGCGCCTTCGCCGACAAAAGAGGCCGCAAAACTGCACTTACGTTGTCGGTATTATTGATGAGCGTAGGTTCGTTAATTATTGCAATAGTGCCTGGGTATAAACAAATTGGTGTCGCCGCGCCAATAATGCTGGTGATTGCCCGTGTTATACAGGGTTTAAGCGTTGGCGGCGAATATGGCACCAGCGCTACGTATTTAAGTGAAGTGGCCACCAAAAAACACCGCGGGTTTTACTCCAGTTTTCAATATGTCACCTTAATTATGGGGCAGCTTTTTGCCCTGGGCGTCCTGGTGGTGCTGCAACAGTTTTTCTTAACCGACCAGCAATTGCATCAATGGGGATGGCGCATACCATTTGGAATTGGGGCTGTTCTTGCAATAACGGTTATGTATTTAAGGCGTAGTTTGCAGGAGTCTGTTTCGTTGGAAGACAAGAACACCAAAGTAAAATCGGACCGGGGCACATTGAAAGCACTTGTAAAGCATCCAAAGGCTGTTTTCACAGTGATAGGCTTAACTATTGGCGGTACATTGGCGTTTTACACGTTCACCACCTATATGCTTAAGTTTTTGGTAAATACTTCCGGTTTTTCTAAAAACAGCGCAACGCTTATTTCAACGCTTACCCTCGTAGTCTTCATGCTGTTACAACCTGTTTTCGGACTGTTATCTGATAAAATCGGACGCAAACCGCTGTTAATTGCGTTCGGAGTTTTAGGCACGTTGACTACTATACCCATAATGACTGCATTAAGTAATACCAAGGATGTTTGGATGGCGTTTGCGTTAATTATGTGCGCGCTAATTATTATTAGCGGCTATACTTCAATCAATGCTGTAGTAAAGGCCGAGCTTTTCCCGGCCAATGTACGCGCATTGGGTGTTGGTTTTCCGTATGCGATAGCGGTATCTCTATTCGGAGGTACCGCCGAATATGTCGCACTCGATTTTAAAAAGCATAACCACCAGGAATGGTTTTACTGGTATGTTAGCATTTGTATTGCATTATCGCTTGTGCTTTATATTACGATGAATGATACAAGGAAGTATTCGAAAATTGAGTGAGCGTTTGTTCAAGCCCACCTAAATCCTCCCCGGTTGGGAGGACTTTTAATTAAGTTTAAAAATAGAATTATTCTTACATCTGAGGTTCTGAAAGTCTCCTCAACCGGGGGAGATTTAGAGGGGGCTTCAATATTTGTAACATTTCAACATTTCAACATTCCAACCTTAAAACAATAACCCTATTTTTGCAGCCACATTTATGACTGATTTAAAAACACTATCTCAGCAGGCGGTTGATCTGCTGCAGCAATTGATATCCATACCATCATTTAGTAAAGAGGAAAGCAAAACAGCCGATTTGATTGAAAAACTCCTTCAGGAAAAGGGAGTTACAACGCATCGCAAACTCAACAATATATGGGCATGGAACAAGTATTTCGACGAATCGAAGCCCACCATATTGCTTAATTCGCACCATGATACGGTAAAACCAAATTCGGGATATACACGCGACCCTTTTGACGGTAAAATTGAGGACGGCAAACTTTATGGCTTAGGGAGTAACGATGCAGGCGGTTGCCTGGTGTCGCTTATTTTCGTTTTTCTGTATTTTTTCGATAAAAAGGATCTGAAATATAATTTCTGCCTTGCCACCAGTGCCGAAGAAGAGATTTCGGGTGTTAATGGTCTCGAACTCATTATTCCCGATCTTGGCAAGCTGGATTTTGGTATAGTTGGTGAACCTACGCAAATGCAGCTGGCTGTAGCCGAACGTGGTTTAATGGTATTGGATTGCGTTGCCCATGGCAAAGCCGGTCATGCCGCCCGCGAAGAAGGCGAAAATGCTATCTATAAAGCTTTGCCGGACATCGAGTGGTTCCGCACCTTCCGTTTCCCGAAAGAATCGGAAGAATTTGGGATGGTAAAAATGTCAGTTACTATTATTAATGCCGGTTCACAACATAACGTTGTACCTGCAAGCTGCACTTTTACAGTGGACGCGCGGGTAACTGACGCATACCGCAATGAAGAGGTATTGGAAATTATCCGGCAGCATGTAAGCTGTGATGTAACCCCCCGGTCGATCAGGTTAAAACCATCAAAAATCGACAAAAACCACCCGATAGTTAAGGCAGGTGTTGCGTTAGGACGTACAACTTATGGGTCGCCGACTACGTCGGACCAGTCGTTATTGGATATTCCTTCTCTTAAGGTGGGTCCCGGTGATTCTGCGCGGTCGCATACGGCTGATGAGTTTGTTTATGTGCAGGAAATTCATGAAGGGATTGAGTTGTATATTAAAATGCTGGAAGAAATAATCTAATTTACGAGTTAATAGCCTTGTCATTGCGAGGTACGAAGCAATCGCGAACTATGCAATGCCGCAAAGCCAAGCGACGAGATTGCTTCGTACCTCGCAATGACAAAATGGATTAATTATTCATTAAAATATTTATATCATATTTGTACCATGAGCAAAATCTGGCAGAAGTCGATAACCGTAAACGAGTTGGTTGAAAACTTCACGGTTGGTCGTGATCGTGAATTTGATCTTCAAATGGCGGCTTTCGATGTGCTTGGCTCGCTTGCACATACTCAAATGCTGGAAAGTATTGGCTTGATGAGCGCCGGTGATCTGCAATTGGTTCAAAAAGAACTTAAGAAGATATACAAGGATATTGAGAGTAGTAAATTCGTTATTCAGCCGGAAGTGGAAGATGTACACTCGCAGGTTGAGCTCTTGCTTACGCAGCGAATCGGTGACGCCGGTAAAAAAATTCATAGCGGCCGCTCCCGTAACGACCAGGTACTGGTTGACCTGAAATTGTTTTTCAGGCATGAGTTACAGGAAGTGGTTGAAGAAACTGAAAAGTTATTCCGCTTGCTGATTGAACTCAGCGAGAAGCATAAAGATATATTATTGCCAGGCTATACACATTTACAGATCGCCATGCCGTCGTCATTCGGGTTATGGTTCGGCGCTTACGCCGAAAGTTTGGCCGATGACCTGGAAATGGTTTTGGCTGCTTATAAAATCACCAATAAAAATCCTTTGGGCTCTGCTGCCGGTTATGGTTCATCATTCCCGATTAACCGTACCTTAACTACCAATCTTCTGGGTTTTGATGGTCTGAACTATAATGTAGTTTACGCCCAGATGGGCAGGGGTAAAACGGAAAGGATAATAGCACAGGCGTTATCGTCTCTGGCTGCTACATTGGCTAAAATGGCGATGGACCAGGCACTTTATTTAAGCCAGAACTTTGCTTTTGTAAGCTACCCGGATACGTTAACTACCGGTAGCAGCATTATGCCGCACAAAAAAAACCCCGATGTATGGGAAATCATGCGTGGTAAATGTAATCGCCTCCAAGCTTTGCCAAACGACGTAGCCATGATGACCACAAATCTGCCATCGGGCTATCACCGCGAGCTCCAATTATTAAAAGAACTGTTATTCCCTGCGTTCACCGATCTAAAAAATTGCCTGCACATGACAACCTTTATGCTGCAGAACATTACAGTGAATGCTGACATACTAAGCGACCCTAAATATGCCTACCTGTTTAGCGTGGAAGAAGTGAACAGGTTGGTATTAAGCGGGACCCCATTTCGTGATGCCTACAAACAGGTAGGATTGGCGATTGAAAAAGGTGATTTTAAACCAGATAAAAAAGTAAACCATACCCATGAAGGAAGTATTGGAAATTTGGGCAATGAGCAGATAGCCTCCTCTTTTGATAAGTTAGTTAAGAGTTTTGATTTTGAAAAGGTGAGAAAAGCGATAAATAAATTGATATCGGAATAAGACTAAAGTTGTTTAGAATAAAAATAAGTAAGGTTTGCCCTGTAAGGGCAAGATATCGGTATGAACGGACAAAACAGAAGCGATATATATCCTGGTCTTGAGGTTGATATTATCTTAAAAAAAGATCAGCGTTCGGGTAAAAGAACCCGTGGTATAGTGAAGGACCTGCTTACAAGCTCTTCCTATCATTCCCGAGGCATTAAGGTACGGTTGGAAGACGGGCAGGTTGGCCGTGTTGCTGAAATAATTGAAGAATAATTTGAATTTTATATCGAGATTTATTCATCCTGACTTTCCCAAATCATGAACCATATAAGGCCAAATAAATCACTTTTCTTTCGTTTAGATGCTAACCACCATTTGGTTATATCGTTAGTTGTTGCCGCAATTGTATTTTTTTTCATTCGCAATTTATATTCAGTACCTGTGTTGATATTGGTTACCTGGATCAGTTTTGCTTTGATGGTGATTATACAAGATTGGATGATTATTTTGATATCCCATCCGCGCGAAGTGAGAAAAATTGCCAAACTTCAGGACTCGAGCCGGACAACAATATTTCTTTTTGTTTTAGGCTCCTCGTTAGTGAGTCTGGTGGCTATTGTTTTTTTACTCAAATCTTCAAAAGTACATTCAGGAGGAGCTTTTCATGGACACATTTTGCTGGCGATAACAGCGGTAATTGTATCATGGTGGCTGGTGCACACCATTTTCACACTTTTATATGCCCACCTGTATTACGACACCGATACCGATGCCGGGGAAACCAGAATGATTGGAGGACTAGAAATTCCCGGGAACGACGAACCTGATTATTTAGACTTCGTTTATTTTTCCTTTGTTATAGGTATGACTTTCCAGGTATCGGACATCCAAATATCTTCACGTAATATTCGGCGTTTTGCTTTATTGCATGCTTTAATGTCTTTTGCTTTTAATACCGCAATACTGGCTTTAAGTATAAATGTAATATCAGGACTGGTGTCGCAATAGTACCTGGAATATCAATCAAAACAAGCTTCTGTCCTTTAACATAAACTCCGGCCTATGGAGGCTTAGTCTTAACTTTTTGTTCAGTTGTTCAATAACATAATCTGCTAATTCGGGAGAATAGCGTTCGTCATGCTGGTGCATAAAAAACCAAACCGATTGCAGGCCCATATCATACCACTGGACTATCCGCTCAACCCAATTATCAACACGGGTATAATCAGTAGGGTGGAGGCTGTTCCCAACAAAGCGAATGAACGCATGAGGAGTGGGCAACTCCATATGAACCACATCCCTGCGGCCAGATGCATCGGTAATAACCGCTCCAATATTTAGTTCGTGAAGCAGGTTAAATATATTGTCGCGGGTTTCGGGCACGGCAAACCACTCTTTGTGCCTTAACTCTAAAAATACCGGAACATCCTTAGGTAATTTTTCAAGATAGGCTTTTAAATCGGGCAGGCTTTTAGGAGTAAAATTATCGCCCACCTGTAAAAACAAAGGGCCAAGCGTATCGCCAAAAGCCATAATGCCTTCGTAATATTTGGTGGTGATCTCATCGGCGTTTTTTAAACGACGGATATGAGTAATAGTTTGAGAAAACTTTGGACAAAACTTAAAGCCGGGGTTTGTGCTCGCTTTCTCTTTCCATTTTGCTACCGTTTCAGGCCCATAAATATTGTAAAATGTGGCATTCAACTCAATACTATCAAAATGCTTTACGTATTCGTCGAGAAAATTGGCATCCTTTGTTTTGGGCGGATATATTTTACCCAACCATTCTTTTCTTCCCCATTTGGCACAGCCAACGTGTACCTGTAATGGTTTATCATTTTTTGATGCTTTTAAAGTTTTGATAGTCAGTTCCGGATCGGGTGGTAAGGAAAAATCCACCTGAAATAGCTCTTCAGTCGTTACACGTCCAAATTCCATAGCTTATTGTTTCGGTCTAAGATAAAATTTATATCCTTCGCAATTACAAAAAATGGAATGAATATATGATTAATTAAATGCTATCATATAGGTTCATTGGTTCATGAGCTCATTAGTTCATTGGTATCACCGCGGAAGCTTAATTGGCACACATCGGTTTTATTGGTATCAAAAACTAAGGCAGTTGAGGTTTTGGATGTAATTGAATAATATTTTTTGAAGCATTGAGCTTGTCGATGATCACCTGGGCAGACAATTTTTTATTATCGAAAGTATAAGTAGTTTGAGACTTTTCGATGTTTTTTCCGGTGAGCTCAATTCCTGCCATATTTATCTGCTTCATTATCCTGTTAACGTAATTAGTATCTGCCGACATGTAATTGACATCGCGCAAAACTGTTCCGTCGGTTGAGGTTATATCTGGACCTAACTCTATTGATTCAGCGTGAGGGGTATTATCATTAATAACATAAAGGATTTGCTTTTTTTTATGCGGGCGTTTAACCTCTTTCGCGATAAATGATTTTGATGTTAAAATCTTATTTGCATCTCCGCCTTTCACTAATTCTTTAAAGTCATTAATTGTTAATGTTTGGCTGAATGCTGTCATCGTAAATAGTAGAAAACACAACAGAGGAGCAATTTTTTTCATATTTTAAGGGTTCTTCCAAATAAGACAAAGCCCGAAAGAATATGTTTGTAGTTACTACAAATAAGAGGAAACTGTTACAATTGAACTACGACCCATGATTAGCTTTTCTCCATATGCTTTTGTGTAACATGTCCAAGTTAAAGAATTTAGAAAAGTTGGTAGGATCAGAGAAATTGAAAACTAAAGCATC
Organism: Mucilaginibacter sp.; assembly: GCA_036495385.1. GTDB lineage: Bacteria > Bacteroidota > Bacteroidia > Sphingobacteriales > Sphingobacteriaceae > Mucilaginibacter. The sequence goes on from DASXMZ010000228.1 coordinate 17,347, forward strand.
CGAATAAAAGTTATAATAGAGTACTTAACTATTAGGGATCATTTGATTTTGGGTTTGCTGAAATTTTTATTTTCCTCAATATCATATTGATAAAGTATTCTGTCTGATTCGGAAAAATTAATATTTTTCTTTTCACAATCTTGCCGTAGTTTTATTAAGTAATCAAAATAAAAGTCTATCACGTCCTTTTCTTTGGTGGATTGATATTTTTTCTCCATTTTTTTATTATCACCAAAGATTATGCGAAAAGTTCTAGCATCAATTATTTGAAAAACTCTTGGATTGCGAAACCGTAGCATTGTACTCGCCATAGGCAGGCGTATCATGTGAGTTTTTAACATTTTTTCAAGAATCTCCTTTATCTCATCTTTATTGCTTTCAAGATCGTCAATATTTTTCAGTTCATTAAAACGGTCGAACCATTCTGCTTTGCATATTGATACATATCTGTTAACTTTCCAAAGTACAATTTCATTGATTATTTCTTGATTGAAATCGACGTTTAGGTGTCCATCAAGATGATCCGTCAAGTTAAATTGATCTTTAACAGCAGTGCTATTAAACTTATTTCTTAAATTTTCTATTTCAGCAGGATCGAAATTGTCAATAGTTTTCATATCAATAATATAATATCATAAAAAGATTTTTTATTTTAAGGTGCTTTTATTTGTGGTGATTCCTCACCCAAACAGATCCGGCTTAAATACTGGTGTTATCCTTTTTTTCGAAGCCTGTTCATAGGCATAAGCAAGTTTTATAATTTCTGCCTCTTTGTATGCAGTGCTGATAAATGATAAACCTGCCGGCAGTCCATGCGAATAACCCATTGGTACTGTGATGTGCGGGTAACCGGCCATAGCGGCGGGAGAAGAGAAGGAGAAGCCGTTATCATAATCGCCATTTACCAGGTCTATACAGCCCGCAAAACCGTTGGTGGGTGCCGAAATAGCATCCAGGTTATTTTGCTTAATTATGGTGTCGATTGCGGTGCGGGTAATTCCGCTTGTTTTTTGTAAAGCTTCAAGGTATTCTTTTTCAGACAGGCCGCCTTTTGCTTCTGCCTGCTCTAAAATTTCCTGCTTAAAAAATGGCATCGCCTTGTCCTCGTTTTGCTTGTTAAAAGCTATCACATCGGCCAATGATTTCATCTTCGAGTTAGCTTTAGCAAGATAATTATTCAGGCCATCCTTAAATTCAAACAACAGAACCGCAAATTGGGCGTGGGAAGCCTCTTTCAGTTGTTTGTAAAGTTCAACTTCAACTATTATAGCACCTTTACTTTTTAAGATATCCAGGGCTTCCTGGAATAAGCTATCAATACCATAATTAACCTTTAAGCCATCTTTTTCAATACCTATCCGTTTTCCCTGTAATCCATTTTCATCCAGGAACCGAGTATAATCTGCCTGAGCTTTGCCCCTGCTATCTAAAGTAAATCTATCATTTGAGTCAACCCCGGCGAGTGCGCCTAGCAAAATCGCGGCATCTTTTACCGTCCTGGCCATAGGGCCTGCGGTATCCTGTGTCTTTGAAATTGGAATAATCCCCGTCCGGCTCCATAAGCCAACCGTTGGCTTTATTCCCACCAAACCATTAACCGACGACGGAGAAACAATTGAGCCATCCGTCTCTGTCCCGATGGCGATCGTACATAAATTGGCCGATGTTGCCGAACCCGACCCGGCGCTCGATCCGCTCGGGTTGCGATCCAAAATATAAGGGCATTTGGTTTGTCCGCCGCGACTGCTCCAGGCGCTGGTTGAATGTGTGGACCGGAAATTTGCCCACTCGCTTAAATTAGTTTTGCCCAATAAAACTGCGCCTGCTTCTCTTAGTTTGCTAATTATAAAGGCGTCCTGCTTTGCAATATTATCGGCAATCGCCAAAGCTCCAGCGGTAGTGTGCATATTGTCGCCGGTATTTATATTGTCTTTTATCAGTACAGGAATGCCGTGTAATGGCCCTCTTACTTTTCCGGCGGCCCGTTCCTTATCCATAGCATTGGCTATAGATAACGCGTCCCTGTTTACTTCAATTACCGAATTAAGCTTTGGCCCGTTTCTGTCAATTTCTTCTATTCGTTTTAAATATAGTTCGGTTAGCAATCGCGAAGTGTATTCCTTGCTTTGCATTTTTTGCTGAAGCATGTCTATTGTAACTTCGTTTAAGATAAATTCATCCTGTGGTTTTACAGAAGATGCCTCCTCATGTTTTTTTTCGGCTAAAACTAATTCGGTCGCACCTGCGGTTAAAGTACCTAAAGTAAGGCCGGCTAATGAGCCTGTTTTTATGAAATTTCTTCTGTCCATGATGAGGTTTTATATACCTACAATTAACAAAAAATTAAAGAATAAATGAGGCAAATAAAAAAGATTTTTAAAACTGTAACAATTATTTAGATATTTGTCTAAATATATAAATGACTATTAATTTGAATGCAATATTTAAAGCGCTTAATGATCCTACACGCAGGTAAATTTTAGACTTACTAAAGGAAAAAGACCTTACGGCAGGGGAGATCGCAGATAAATTTAACATCACAAAGCCAAGCATTTCGCATCACCTCGATCTGTTGCGGCAAGCCGGGTTGGTGGTATCGGTTAAGGAAGGGCAGTTTGTTTACTACTCGCTAAATACTACAGTAATGGACGAGATGCTTAAATGGATTATCAATTTACAATCACAAAAAAATAAAAGGTAAAAAAATGAAAAAATTTACTTGGTTAGATGGCGCCGCGTTGGTAGTATGGTTACTGCCTGCCGCTTACTTATTGTTTGTGTACAGTTCCTTACCTGGGTCTGTGCCGGTACATTATGATTTAAATGGTAAGGTTGACCGCTACGGAGATAGGGGCGAATTCCTGACGTTTGAATGGATAATGCTTGGAGTGCCTGCTTTGGTCTATTTTCTTTTAAAATTTTTACCGGCTATTGATCCTAAAAGACAAGTAAAATACGGTGAAGGGACTTTTCAAAAACTCGCATTTGGTTTAGTCATATTCCTTTCAGCTTTAAACATCGCTATTATTTTTTCGACCATACACCAGGAGGTTAAAATTGAAAGGTTGATTTTTCCTTTGATCGGGCTGCTGTTTGTGTTTATAGGCAACATTATGAACAGTATTAAACCAAACTACTTTGCAGGTATCCGCACGCCGTGGACGCTTGAAAATGAAGACAACTGGCGCGCGACACACCGCCTGGCCGGTAAAATCTGGTTTGCAGGTGGTATACTTCTCACCATACTTATGTTGTTTTTATCGTCAGCGGCGGGGGATATTATTTTCATGTGCCTTTTAGGAGTTATGGTATTGGTTCCCGTTATTTACTCGTATGTCTATTTTAAAAATCATCAGTTGAATCAAAATTCATAGGAGGATTTTTGCAGGAGCGGGTGAGATGATTACAATTGAACGCGCTCGGTTGACTCACCCGGTCTTTGCTTCGCTCGACCACCCTCTTTTGAAAGCAAAAAAGAGGGTAAAGAAAAATGAAGCTTACCCTCTTTAACGCTTGCGTTAGAGAGGGTCGACCAGCGCAGCGCAGTCGGGGTGAGTAGATGTACGCGCAACAAATTAAACTACGCCAACAAATGAAGACATATTAAACAATAATTGCAACCACGTTAAACTTCATATAAGATAATTCCGTTAATATTGTGTTATGAAGAAAATCGCTCGCTCAGTTAGTTTAATATTAATGATTTTTGTTGCCCGAGGGGTAATGGCGCAAGGGGATTCAGTATTGCGTCAGCAGATTGCACAAATAGCTAAACCTGTAAAAGGCATTGTTGGCGTTTCAATTATGGGTTTAGAAAGCCAGGATACTTTGTCGTACAATGGCAATGCGCGGCTGGTGCTGCATAGTGTGATGAAATTCCCAATCGCATTAACTGTGCTGCACCTTGTTGATACCGGCAAGCTTTCGCTGGATAAGATGATCCATATCAGAAAACACGATCTGTCGAAAACAAATAGCCCACTTCGTGATAAATACCCCGATGGAAATGTCGACGTATCAATCAGAGACTTACTTGGTTATATGATATCGCAGAGTGATAACAGCGCTTGTGATATTTTGCTAAAAGTGATTGACGGCACGCAAACGGTTCAGGATTTTATGCTGCGTTCAAAAATACGAGGCATTGCCATAAGGGCATCTGAAGCTGATATGGCATCGGCTTGGGAATTGCAATATACTAATTGGTGTAAACCTGTTGAAATGACTTTATTGCTCGATATGTTTTACAAAGGCAACATATTATCAAGTGCTAATACTTCATTTTTGATGAAGTTGATGATGGATACATCGACCGGCCCCAAGCGGATAAA